>NZ_JBEYSJ010000021.1:0-158844 GCF_040704195.1 Amycolatopsis sp. NPDC047767 | reverse complement strand
TCGTCGGCGGGGATGCCCGACTCGGCGAGGGCCTCGCCGACCGCGGCTTCATTGCCGTAGGCCGTGGCGGTGTCGATGCTGCGGTAGCCGGCGTCGAGGGCGGTCTTCACCGCGGCCTTCGTCTCGGCGGGCGGCACCTGGAAGACGCCGAAGCCGAGCTGTGGCATCTCGACGCCGTTGTTCAACTTGGTGACAGGAACGCTGGTCAACTCGAAAACCCTTCCATAGCAAAGAAACTCACGGAATGATCGCCGACGCGACCCCACCGTCGACGCGCAGCGCGCCCCCGGTGGTCGCGGCGGCCTGGTCGGAGGCGACGTAGGTGATGAGGTTCGCCACCTCCTCCGGGCGGATCAGGCGGCCCAGCAGGGAAGTCGGACGGTCCTGGGCCATGAACCGCCGCTCGGCCTCGGCGAAGTCGAGGTCCGGGTACAGACTGCTCACGAACTCGCGCACGCCCTCGGTGAGCGTGGGTCCGGGCAGCACGCTGTTGACGGTGACGCCCGTGCCGGCCACCTCCTGCGCCATCCCGCGGGACAACGCCAGCTGGGCCGTCTTCGTCATACCGTAGTGGACCATCTCGGTCGGCGGCTGGACCGCCGATTCACTGCTGACGAAGATCACCCGGCCCCACCCGCGATTCACCATCCTGGGTGCGTAGTGCCGCGTCAGGCGCACGCCCGAGAGCACGTTGACCTGGTAGATCCGCAGCCACTCCTCGTCGCTGATCTCGAACACCGGGATCGCCGCGAAGACGCCCGCGTTGTTCACCAGCACGTCCACGTCCGGCAGTTGCTCGATGACCGAAGCGACCCCGTCGGCCGTGCCGACGTCGGCGGCGATCCCGCGCACGCCCAGGCGCTTCGCGACCTTGTCGACGCGGTCGGCGTTGCGGCCGTTCACCACCACGTCGGCCCCGGCGGCGGCCAGCGCGGCGGCCGCGGCCTCGCCGATGCCGGCGGTGGACCCGGTGACCAGCGCGGTGCGCCCGCTCAGGTCGATGTTCATCGGGTGGATACCCCTTCCTGCGTTCGCGAGTACAGTGACAGCAGACGATTACGAGCGTCGGCAATACTTGCACACGCGGTTATTTGCACACGCTCGATACTGCCTGAAGGGCGAACCACCCGCAACCGCGGGGGTCGGCGAGAAGGGGTGAACCGTGTCACTGGCTGACGACGCCGTGGAGGCCCGGGCGCAGGGCTGGCGCACTCTGGCCGCGTTGCACGCGCGCATCGAAGACCGGCTGCAGCGCGCGCTGGAGCGCGACCACGAGCTGTCGGTGAGCGAGTACACCGTGCTCGACGTGCTCGCCCGCCAGGACGGCTTCCACCTGCGGATGAACCAGCTGGCCAACGCCGTGGTGCTGAGCCAGTCGGCCACCACCCGCCTGGTGACGCGGCTCGAGGACCGCGGCCTGCTGTCGCGTTACCTCTGCCCGACGGACCGGCGCGGCATCTACACCGAGGTCACCGTCGCGGGCCGCGAGCTGCTCGACGCGGCCCGCCCGACGCACGACGCCACGCTGTCGGCCGCGCTCGCCGAGGCCGAGGAGCTGCCGGAGCTGGCGCCCCTCGTCGGCGCGCTGGGGTCGCTCGCCTTCGCGAATCAGTAACGCAGCGTCACCATCCGGCTGGGGCCCTCCGAGGACCTTCGGCCCTAGGCGGGAGCGGTTCCAGGCGTGACGCTGAACCGGGAAAACTCCCGGAAGCCGGGTGGCGAAATGACGGAAAACGCTCGTACCACGGAAGAAGCTCCCGCCGGAATACTCGAGCGCCTCGGCCGCTGGTGCGCCGGGCACCCGTGGCCGGTGATCGTCGTCTGGATCCTGGTGCTGGCCGCCGCGACGGTGGCCAACAACCTCGTGGGGGGCACGTACAGTGACGACTTCAGCCTGCCCGACGCCGAGTCCGGCCGCGGCAGCGCCGTGCTCGCCGAGCACGGCATCGTCGGCGGTTCCAACAGTGCGCGCCTGGTCTTCACCACCGACTCCGGCACGCTGAGCAGCCAGAGCGCGGCCATCGAGCAGGCCGCGGCGCAGGTTCGCGCCGTGCCCCACGTCGTGTCGCTGTCCGACCCGCTCGCGCCGGGCACCACCGCGCCCGACGGCCGCGTCGCCTTCGCCAACATCCAGTTCGACGACAAGCCCGCCACGCTCGGCACCGGCCTCGTCGACGGCATCGACAAGGCCACCGACCCCGTCCGAGCGGCCGGCGTCCAGGTCGACTACAGCGGCGCGCTCGGCAAGGCGGCCGAACCCGGCGCGGGCGACCTGCGCTCGGAGTCCGTGGGCATCATCGTCGCGATCCTGGTGCTGCTGCTGGCTTTCGGCAGCGTCATCGCCGCCGGCCTGCCCATCGTCACGTCGGTGATCGGCGTCGCCACGGGTCTCGGCATCCTCGGCTTGCTGGCGGCCGCGATCAGCTTCGCCACGGCGTCGCCGACGCTCGCGATCATGATCGGCCTCGGCGTCGGCATCGACTACGCCCTCTTCCTCACCACGCGCTTCCGCCAGCACCTGCTCGACGGCGCCGATCCGGTCACGGCCGCCGGCCGCACCGTCGCGACGAGCGGCCGTTCGGTGCTCATCGCCGCGACGACAGTGGTCATCGCGCTGATGGGCCTGTTCACCGTGGGCGTCGCGTTCATCGGCAAGCTCGGCCTGGCCGCCGCGATCACGGTGGTCGTGGCCGGCATCGCGGCGACCACGCTCGTGCCCGCGCTGCTCGGCCTGTCCGGACGGCGGATCGACCGCTGGCACGTGCGCAAGCCCGTGGCCGAGCAGTCGGCCGACGGCAAGGAAAGCGCCTGGCACCGCTACGCCGTGCGCATCGACCGCCATCCCTGGCGCTACCTCGGCGGCGGCGTGCTGGTGGCCGCCGTGCTCGCCATCCCCGCGTTCTCCATGCAGCTCGGCCACATCGACGAGGGCGCCGACCCCGCCGGGACCACCACGCGCCAGGCCTACGACGCCATCAGCAGCGGCTTCGGCCCGGGCGCCAACGGCCAGTTCACCGTCGTCGTGGAATCCTCCGACGCCGCCTTGGGTTCGTCGGTGCAGCAGGCCCTGGCCAAAACCCCCGGCGTCGCCTCGGCCACTCCGATGACCCCCAGCCCGGACGGCGCGGTGATCCTGTCCACCGTCACGCCCACCACCGGCCCGCAGGACGCCGCCACCGACGAGCTCCTCGCCACCCTGCGCACCCAGACCCTGCCCCCGGCGCTGGCCGGTGCGACCAGCTACGTCACCGGCATGACGGCGGGCCAGCTCGACTTCCGCGACATCGTGGCCGCCCGCCTGCCCACGATCATCGGCGTTGTGGTGGCGGCCGCGTTCGTGTTGCTGTTGCTGTCTTTCCGCAGCCCGGTGCTGGCGCTGAAGGCCGCATTGCTGAACCTGCTGTCCATCGCCGCTTCGTATGGCGTGATCGTCGCGGTGTTCCAATGGGGCTGGGGCGGGGCGCTGCTGGGGGTGCACGAGAAGGTGCCCATCGAGTCCTACGTGCCGATGATCATGTTCGCCATCGTGTTCGGCCTGTCGATGGACTACGAGGTGTTCCTCCTCTCGCGGGTGCACGAGGCCTGGCTGCGGACGAAGGACAACCACGCGAGCGTGGCCGATGGTCTCGCCGTGACCGCCCGGGTGATCTCTTCGGCCGCGGTGATCATGGTGTGCGTGTTCTTCGCGTTCCTGGCTTCGCCGAACGTGGTGATCAAGATCCTGGCCCTGGGCCTCGGCGTCAGCGTCCTGATCGACGCGACGATCATCCGGCTCATCATCGTGCCGGCGGCGATGTTCCTGCTGGGGAAGCACAGTTGGTGGCTGCCGCCTTGGCTGGACCGGTTGTTGCCGCACCTGGAGCCGGAGCCGGAGGGGGTGCCGGAGGTGCCGTCGCCGGTGCCTTCGTCGTCGCCTTCACCTTCGCCTTCGCCTTCGCCGGAGTCGACACCGTCCACTTAGGCCGGTTTGTCGAACCTGCTGAACCAGTAGACGGCGTTCTGGCTGCGGATCTGCCCGTCCGTGGTTGGGACGGCGGAGAAGTCGGCGGTGTAGGAGGTGCCGTCGGCGCGGGTGCCGCGGATGTGCAGCACCTCGGCTCCCTGGATGGTGCCGTTGTCCGGTTGGCTGCGCGCGCCCTCCACCGCGGGCGGCGCGGGGGAGGGCGCGACGTGCGAGATATCAGCCCGATCCAGCACCTTCTGGCAGGCGCTCACATCTTGTGCGACGGTCTGGCACAGGCCCGCGTAGTCGTGAGCCCGGGCGAAGCCGGTTGCCTGGCTCAGCAGGGCTTCGGCCTCGGCCCGGGTCGGCGCGGGCAATGTCCGAGTGTCGGTGGTCTGCCGGCCGAGCCACACGGTGGGAGTGCCGGAGATGACCAGGAGGCCGGCGCAGAGGACCAGTCCTGCGCCGCAGAGCCACAGCACGGTTCGGCGTCGACTGACCACGGCTGACCCCCTGCTTCGCTGGCCTCTCACCCGTGCGGACGGCTGGATTTTACCCGAAGGGCCGACCGGCGATCTGAACCGTCCACTTAGGTCTCCTACGGACGCAACCGGTGCAGGTCTCGGGGAAACAACGTCGTACCACGGATGTTGGGCACCTTCAGCACTCGCGCGACCCAGCGTTCGAGGCCGATGGCGAAGCCGCCGTGGGGTGGCATGCCGTGGGCGAAGGTGGCGAGGTAGTCGTGGTACTGGTCGGCGTCGGGGCCCAGGGCGGCGAGGTAGTCGGCGTAGCGGTGCAGCCGTTGGCCGCCCGTGACGAGTTCCAGGCCGCGGAAGAGGAGGTCGAAGCTGTTGGACAGGCCCGGGTGCCCTGGGTCCGGGTGGGTGTAGAAGGGGCGTTTGGCCATGGGGTAGCCGGTGACGAAGAGGAACTCCGAATTGTGGTTGTCCAGGGCCCATTCGCCGAGGCGGCGTTCGTCTTCGGGGGAGAGGTCGGGTTCGGTGCTGTGCAGGATCTCTTGCGCCGCGGGATAGGAGATACTCGGGATCTCGGCTGGGACGTGCGGCGCCTCAGGCCCCACGGCGGCGGCCATTTCCGCGACGACATCCCGCAGCACAGCCATCACGTCACGGTGGTCGGTGATGAAGCCGAGTTCCGCGTCCAGGCTGGTGTACTGCGCGAGGTGGCGCGCGGTGTCGTGGGGTTCGGCGCGGAAGACGGGGCCGACTTCGTACACGCGCTCGAAGACACCGACCAACGCCTGTTTGAAGAACTGCGGCGACTGGGCGAGGTAAGCCGGTTTACCGAAGTAGTCGAGCTGGAAGACATTGGCGCCGGATTCCGTGCTGGTGGCCACGATCTTGGGCGTGTGCACCTCGGTGAAGCCGCGGCTGTCGAGCGCACGCCGGAACGCCGCGACGCTGCGCGCCGCGATCTCGTGGCGCCGCTTCAGCTCGGGATGCCGGAGTGCGACGGCCGCGTTGTCCAGCACGGTCGGCAATGCCGCCGGGATCGTCGGCCGGTAGAGGTCGAACGGCGGCCGTTTCTCAGGTGTGGCAAGGACTTTGACGGTCGCTTCCGCGATCTCGATTCCGCCGGGTGCCTGCTTGTTGGCGACGACCCGCCCGGTGATCTCGACGACGGTTTCTTCGCTCAGCTGCGGGATTTCGGTGCTGTCGGGGGACTTGTCCACACCCGGTCCGAGTTGTGGACAACTCGGGCCTGATTCGGCTTGGCCCCCGTTTTTGTCGGGGGTGGGCGATAGAATGGAGACGGGGACGCCCCCCAGGGAGGGCGGGGGCGTGTTCGGGTCGGGGTGAGGGGGCGGGGGTGTGTTCGGGCTGGGGTGAGGTGGCGCATTGAAAACCACCTGAGCCAATCCCGTCCGGTCCCGGATCACCAGGAACGTCACGGACTTCAGGCTGCGCCGGCGGTGGAGCCAGCCGGCGATGGTCACGGTGGCGCCGGCGTGGGCGGGCAGGTCGGCGACCAGGGTGCGAGGGGACATCCACTCTCCTCGAGTGAACTCGGCGAACCCTTGGGGGTGCGGGCGAGAAGGGAGCTCGCGGTACCACCGCACCTTCGCCGCCGATGGGGAAACCGGCGGCCTCGAGAAAGCTGAGCCCGGTGTCGGGGGCCGGCCGGCGGGGCATTGCCTCCCCGCTGCTCGGGAGTGTCTTCGCGGCGGGGGCGCGGCGCCGCCTCTCAGCGATGGCGGCTCTCTGTGGGCGCGGGACCCCGCGCTACTCGGTTCCGTCAGCGCGTTGCGCGGAAGTCTAGGCACAGGCGCCGCCGGAAGTCGCGCGAATTAACACCGGCCAAGTGCAGGACTTTCGACTTGCCGCGGCGAAAGGTGACTATCTGCCGTTTCCAACGAATTCCCCCGCGGCCACCCCGTCGCGTTCACCCGGGTGGCCCAGCAAGCCCCGCGCGCCGATCCGGCCGGCTCATCCGAGCAGCTGAAGCCGAACGGGTGAGTGGTTCGGACGTCGGTCATCTCAATCCGTGCTCCATCCGAAGGATCGCCCGCGCCGCCCAGAAGAACAGTTTCCCCAGGTCACATCGGCATTTAGGGGCTTTTGCCGGGATCGTTACCATCGCTCCATCGTTGACCCCTTCGTTCGCGCTGACTTAATTTGTTGCCCCACCAGACGAACTTGGCGGTGTCAGCGTGGACTCCTCCCTGCCTCTGAGACCCGTCGGCCCGCCGCGGCCGGCGGACCAGGCCTCGGTGCGGCGCAGCAACCTCGCGCTCGTGCTGCGGCACCTGCGTGACGCCGGGCCGCGGTCGCGGGCGGGCATCGCGGCGGAGACGGGGCTGAACAAGGCCACGGTGTCGAGCCTCGTCGCGGAGCTCGTCGAGCGCCGGCTGGCGCGGGAGGGCGAGCTGGACCGCGCGGGGTCGGTCGGGCGGCCGGGCACGATCGTGGAGCTCGACGGGCGCGGGGTCGGCGGCGTCGGCGTGGAGGTGAACGTCGACTACCTCACCGCGCTGGCCCTGGATCTCACCGGCACCGTCCTCTTCGAACAGCGCGTGGCGCTCGACGTGCAAGCGCTTCCTCCGGCCAAGGTCCTCGACGCGACAGCCGAGCTGGCCGCGCGAGCGCTGCGGGAATGCCGCCGCCTCAAGGTCTCGCCCGTCGGGCTGACGCTGGCGATCCCGGCGCTGGTCGACGTGGAAGCCGGCACGGTGGCGTTCGCGCCCAACCTGCACTGGACCGACGTTCCCGTGGTCACCGGCCTGACCGAACGGCTCACCCAGCGGCTGGGCCGCCTGGGCTTCCCGGTCCGCATGGCCAACGACGCCAACCTGGGCGCCCTCGGCGAGCACGCGATGGGCAGCGTCGCCGGCACCGCGGACCTGGTGTATCTCACCGGCGAGATCGGCGTCGGCGGCGGCGTGATCTCCGGGGGCCGGCTTCTCGGTGGCGCGGAAGGGTTTTCCGGCGAGATCGGCCACATCCAGCTCGACCCGAACGGCCGCCGCTGCGGCTGCGGCCGGCGCGGCTGCTGGGAGACGATCGTGGGCCTCGCCGGGATGCTGCGGCTCGCGGCCGAGCCCAACGACCCGGTGCACGACCCGTCGCTGGATCTCGAACAGCGCCTCGACATGCTGCGCCGCCGCGCGGAGCTGAAGGACCGCCGCACGCTCGACGCGCTGGCGAAGGTGGGCACCGGGCTCGGGGTGGGCGCGGCCGTGCTCGTGAACGTGTTCAACCCACGCGTGGTGCTGCTCGGCGGCTACTTCGCGCAGCTCGGCCCGTATCTGCTCGGCCCGATGATGGCCGAGCTCAAGGCCCGCGTGGTCGCGCCCGACATCGGCGGCTGCCGCGTGGAGCTGTCGTGGCTGGGCTTCTCGGCCGCCTCGCGCGGCGGGGCCCACGTGGCGCTGGAAGCCGTGTTCGACGACCCCGCGCGGGTCGTCGCCGGAGCTGGGGAGAGGGACAGCGGATGACGCTTCTCGAAATGACGGGGATCGGCAAGGGTTTTCCCGGCGTGCGCGCCCTCGACGACGTCGAGCTGAGCGTGGCCGAGGGCGAAGTCCACTGCCTGCTCGGGCAGAACGGCGCCGGCAAGTCCACGTTGATCAAGGTGCTCGCCGGCGCCCACCGGCCCGACACGGGGGAGATCCGCGTCGGCGGCGAGCCCGTGGAGCTGCCCAACCCCACCGCCGCCATCAAGTGCGGCATCGCCACGCTGTACCAGGAACTCGACCTCGTCGACGGGCTTTCCGTGGCGGAGAACATCTTCCTCGGCCACGAGCAGGCCAGCGTCGGCTGGGTTCGCCGCGCGACCATGCGGGCCGAGGCGCGAAAACTCCTGGACCGCTTGGGGCACCGGGAAATCCGCGTGGAACGCGAGGTCGGCTCGCTCTCGGCCGCGGGCAAGCAGATCGTGAGCCTCGCCCGCGCGCTCTCGCTCGACGCGCGCCTGATCGTGCTCGACGAACCCTCGGCCGTCCTCGCCAGCGACGAGGTCGCGAACCTCTTCCGCGTCATCCGCGGACTCACCGAACGCGGTGTCGCCGTCGTCTACATCTCCCACCGGCTCGAAGAGATCCGCGAGATCGGCGACCGCGTCACGGTCCTCAAAGACGGCCACACCGTCGCCACCGGACTGCCCGCGCGCACCACGCCGACCACCGAGCTGGTCGCGCTGATGACCGGCCGCCGCGTCGAGTACCTCTTCCCGCCCCGGCCCGCCGAAGACGTGTTCGACGACCGCCCGGTGCTGCTGGAGGTCGAGGACCTGACCGTGGCCGGCTCGTTCGAGGACGTGTCGTTCACCGTGCGGGAAGGCGAGATCGTCGGCCTCGCGGGACTTGTCGGGTCGGGCCGCTCCGAAGTCCTGGAAACCGTCTACGGGGCACGGAAACCGACCACCGGCCACGTGAAGCTCGCCGGCAAACCCCTGCGGAAAGGCGTGACGTCCGCCGTCCGCGCCGGCCTCGGCCTCGCGCCCGAGGAACGCAAGAGCCAGGCCCTGCTGCTGCAGGAATCCGTGGCCCGCAACGTTTCCCTCGCCTCGCTGAGGCGCTACGCGCGGTTCGGCTGGTTCAACTCCCGCGCCGAGACCGCCGCCGTCCGCCGCCACACCGAGGCGCTCGACCTGCGCCCGCCCGACATCCGCCGGCCCGCGGGCAAGCTGTCGGGCGGCAACCAGCAGAAGGCCGTGCTCGCGCGCTGGCTGCTCAAGGGCTGCCGCGTGCTGCTGCTCGACGAGCCGACCCGCGGGGTCGACGTGGGCGCGCGGGCCGAGCTGTACCGCGTGATCCGCGACCTGGCCGATTCCGGCGTCGCGATCGTGCTGGTGTCCAGCGAGCTGCCTGAGGTGCTCGGCCTGGCCGACCGGGTGCTGGTGCTGCGCGAAGGCCGCGTGCTCACCGAAACCCGCGCGAGCGACCTCGACGAATCGGCCGTGCTCGACCTCATCCTCGAAGAGCAGGAGCGTGCGGAATGAACGCTGAACAGGCGGTGGCACCGGAGCCCACGCGCCGGTTCTCGGTGCGGCTGCGGGAGGCACGCAACCTCGGCCTGGTCGGGGTGCTGGCCGTGCTGGTACTGATCGGCGCACTGACCGAACCGGGCCAGTTCCTCACCACCGGCACGGTGGTGCTGGTGCTCACGCAGGCATCGGTCATCGGCGTGATCACCGTGGGCATGACGTTCGTGATCATCGGCGGCGGCATCGACCTGTCCGTCGGGGCGGTGGTCGCGCTCGCGACGGTGTGGGCGACCACGCGCTCCACGCAGCAGTTCGGCATCGGCGGGATCGTGTTCACCGCCGTGGCCGTGGGGGTCGGCTGCGGTCTGGTCAGCGGGCTGCTCATCGCGTACGGGCGCCTGGTCGCGTTCATCGGCACGCTGGCGATGCTCGCGTCGGCCCGCGGCCTGGCGATCCAGCTCTCGCAAGGGCGCACGCAGACCGTGACGTCGAGCAACCAGGCGCTCGTCGACCTCGGCTACCAGGACAGCTACGTGCTCGGCATCCCGCCGCTGGTGCTGATCTTCGCGGCCGTCGCGATCGTCGGCTGGCTCGTGCTCAACCGCACCACCTTCGGCCGCCGCACCTACGCGATCGGCGGCAACCTGGAGGCCGCGCGCCTGGCGGGCATCAACGTGAAGCTGCACACCTGCCTGCTGTACGTCCTTTCCGGACTGTGCTGCGGCATCGCCAGCGTGATGCTGATCATCCTCACCTCCAGCGGCACCTCGGGCAACGGCAACCTCTACGAGCTCGACGCCATCGCCGCGGTGATCATCGGCGGCACCCTGCTCTCCGGCGGGCGCGGCACGCTCGTCGGCTCGGTGCTCGGGGTGCTCGTGTTCACGGTCATCAGCGTGCTGTTCACCCTCAACAACCTGCCCACGGCCGTGCAGCAGCTGGCCAAGGGCGTGATCATCGTGCTCGCCGTGCTCGTGCAGCGGCGGGCTTCGCTCTACTCGAGTGAGAGGACCACCCGATGAGTACCGACATCCGCCGCCGCGCGTTCCTGACCGGAGCGACCCTCGCGGGCGTGGGCGCGCTCGCCGCGTGCACGAGCAACGAGGAACCACCACCCGCCGCCGCGACCGCACCCCAAGGCGCCCAGGACGCGCCGGGCAAGAGAGTCACGGTGGGGTTCGCCGGCCCGCAGGCCGACCACGGCTGGCTCAACGCGATCACCGTCAACGCGCGGGCCGAAGCGCAGCGCCATCCCGACGTGGAGCTCGTCGTCGCCGAGGGGTCGAACGACGCGGCCACGCAGTCGGCGCAGATCGACGCGCTGATCAACCGCAAGGTCGACGTGCTCGTGGTGCTGCCGGCCGACGGCAAGCAGCTCACACCGGCCGGGCGCAAGGCGATGGACGCGGGCATCCCCGTGATCAACCTCGACCGGATCTTCGACTCGCCGCAGGCCTACCGCACGTGGGTGGGCGGCGACAACTATCGCATGGGGGTGAACGCCGGCAACTACATCGGCCGGCAGCTCAACGGGCAGGGCACCGTGCTCGAGCTCGCCGGCATCGACACCCTCGAGCTCACCCGCCAGCGCACGCAGGGTTTCGACGACGCGCTGGCCAACTACCCGGGCATCCGCAAGGTCGGCCGCGCCGCCGCCGAGTTCACCGTGCCGACCGGGCAGGCGCGCATGGCCGAGCTGCTGCAGGCGCACCCGCAGTTCAACGCGATCTGGAACCACGACGACGACCAGGGCGTGGGCGCGCTGCAGGCCGTGCGCCAGGCCGGGCGGTCGGACTTCCTGATGGTCGGCGGCGCCGGGTCGAAGGCCGCGATGGAGGCCATCAAGAGCGACAACTCGGTGCTCAAGGCCACCGTGCTCTACCCGCCGACGATGGCCGCGTCCGCCGTGCGGCTGGCCCGGCTGCTCGGGCAGGCGAAGGGCGTGTCTGACCTGGCGGAGCAGGAGATCCCCGCTTCGGTGACCACGTTCTCGGCCGTCGTGACCAAGCAGAACGTGGACACGTACCTGCCGGTTTCCTTCGAGTGAAAGGGTTTTCGATGGCCGGGCAGATCGGCGTCGGGATGGTGGGCTACGCCTTCATGGGCGCGGCCCACTCCCAGGCGTGGCGGACCGTGCACCACGCCTTCGACGTGCCGCTCACGCCGCGGATGGCGGTGCTGTGCGGCCGGGACGCCGCGGCGGCGTCGGCTGCCGCGGCGAAGCTCGGCTGGGCTTCCGTGGAGACGGACTGGAAACGGCTCGTGGAGTCGGACGAGGTGGGGCTCGTCGACATCTGCACGCCGGGGGACACGCACGCGGAGATCGCGCTGGCCGCGCTCGCGGCCGGCAAGCACGTGCTGTGCGAGAAACCGCTGGCCAACACGGTCGCCGAAGCCGCGGCGATGGCCGCGGCCGCCGAGGAGGCGGCCGCGCGCGGGGTGCGGTCGATGGTGGCGTTCAACTACCGGCGCGTGCCGGCGCTGGCGTTCGCGCGCCGGCTCGTCGCCGACGGGCGGCTGGGACAGCTGCGGCACGTGCGCGCGCAGTACCTGCAGGACTGGATCGTCGACCCCGAGTTCCCGCTGGTGTGGCGGCTGCAGCGGGAGCGGGCGGGGTCGGGCGCGCTCGGCGACATCGGCGCGCACATCGTGGATCTCGCGCAGTTCCTGACCGGGTCGCGGATTTCGGGCGTGAGCGCGGTGACGGAGACGTTCGTGCGCGAGCGGCCGCTGGTCGCGTCCTCGTCGGGGCTGGCGGCGTCCTCGGCGGCGGCGCGGGGCGAGGTGACGGTGGACGACGCCGCGCTGTTCACCGCGCGCTTCGCGTCGGGCGCGCTGGGCAGCTTCGAGGCGACGCGGTTCGCGGCCGGGCGCAAGAATTCGATGCGGATCGAGCTCAACGGTTCCGCGGGCAGCCTCGCGTTCGACTTCGAGGCCATGAACGAGCTGCACTTCCACGACCACACCCTCGACCCGGCGGTCGCCGGGTTCCGCCGGATCCTCGTGACCGAACCCGAGCACCCGTACGTCGGCGCCTGGTGGCCGCCGGGCCACGGCCTGGGGTACGAGCACACCTTCACCCACGAGGTGCGCGATTTCCTCGACGCGCTCGCCTCGGACACCGACCCGGCGCCGTCGTTCGCCGACGGGCTGCAGGTGCAGCGCGTGCTCGACGCGGTGGAACGCAGCGCCGCCGCCGATTCCGTGTGGACCGTTGTCTGATCAGGAGGTTTTTTCGATGGCACGACCGCTGACGCTGTTCACCGGGCAGTGGGCCGACCTGCCCTTCGAGGAGGTCTGCCGCCTCGCGAGCGGCTGGGGCTACGAGGGCCTGGAGATCGCCTGCTGGGGCGACCACTTCGAAGTCGACAAAGCGCTTTCCGACGACGGGTACGTGCAGTCCAAACTGGACACCCTCGCCAAGTACGACCTCCGCGTGTGGACGATCTCGAACCACCTGGTGGGCCAGGCCGTGTGCGACCACCCCATCGACGAGCGCCACGAGGCCATCCTGCCCGCCCGCATCTGGGGGGACGGCTCACCCGAGGGCGTGCGGCAGCGGGCGGCGGAGGAGATGAAGGACACCGCGCGGGCGGCCGCGTTGCTGGGGGTGTCCACTGTGGTCGGTTTCACGGGGTCGTCCATCTGGCACACCGTGGCGATGTTCCCTCCGGTGCCGCAGTCGATGATCGACCGCGGCTACGAGGACTTCGCGGCGCGCTGGAACCCGATCCTGGACGTGTTCGACGAGGCCGGCGTCCGTTTCGCCCACGAGGTCCACCCGAGCGAGATCGCCTACGACTACTGGACGACCGTGCGCACGCTGGAGGCGATCGGCCACCGCCCGGCCTTCGGGCTCAATTTCGACCCGTCGCACTTCGTCTGGCAGGACCTCGACCCCGTGGGTTTCCTGTGGGACTTCAAGGACCGCATCTACCACGTGGACTGCAAGGAGGCCCGCAAGCAGCTCAACGGCCGCAACGGCCGCCTCGGCTCCCACCTCCCGTGGGCCGACCCGCGCCGCGGCTGGGACTTCGTGTCCACCGGCCACGGCCACGTCCCGTGGGAAGACGTCTTCCGCATGCTCAACGCCATCGCCTACGACGGCCCCATCTCCGTCGAGTGGGAAGACGCCGGCATGGACCGGTTGACCGGCGCGCCGGAGGCGCTGGAGTTCTTGAAGCGGTTGAACTTCACGCCTCCGACGGCGGCGTTCGACGCGGCTTTCTCGTCGAAGCCCTAGCGGGTCAGCACCTGGGCGACAGGCGCGGCATGGGCGTCGGAGGCCACCCGGTTGCCGACCATGATCACGCCCGCCAGGAGGGCGAGCGCCGCAAACACGATCCCGATCACGGCCAGCGCCTTCATCGGCCGCCGCCCCATGCACCCCGCAATCCCCAGCGCCAGCCCGACCACGGCGAACGGAAACGCGATCCACGCCCGCACGTCGTCCAGCGGCAACGGCAGGAACGGCACCACCAGCCCGAGCACGCCCAACACCAGGGCGAGCACGGCGGGGGTGGCGTTGCCCTCGGCGGCAGGCTTCGGCTGTCCGGGCTGCCCGGCCCACTGCTGGGGCCCGCCGGGCTGCTGCGCCGGCGCGAACCCCGGCTGCGGCACCCCGGCGGCCGGCGGCTGCGGTACCCCGGCGGGTGGCTGCGGCACCGCGGCGGGAGTGGACCACGCCTGCTGCGTCCCGCCGCTCAGCCGCCCGGCCTCGGCCGCGGGCGGCTGACCCGGCGTGTACCGCAACACGGGCCCTTGTGGCGGCGGCGGGAAAGCCGCGTCCGGCCGGGGTTCCGGCGCATCGGTTTCGGGCTGCGGACCCTCGGTCATGGTGGGGACTCCCTCGCTGGCAGGACCGCTTGGCGAGAAGAAACATAGTGGTTCGACCACTCGCGCGACCAGCGAACGCCGTTCATCGCGGCGACCTCGGCCCCGGCTGCGCCCGTACCCGCGGTTCCCGTCCCCGCAAACGGTTCGGGGCCGGGCCCGAGCTGGAAAGCCCGGGCCCGGCCCCGAACCGCGGCGAAGTCAGTGAATCGAAGCGCCCGGCACCGTCATCGGGTGCCGAGCAGGTGCTCCAGCGCCAGCTGGTTCAGCCGCGTGAAGTGGTACCCCCGCTTGCCCGCGGCCTCCACGTCGAACGAGTCCGCCGCCAGGTCGTCCAGGGTCTCGCCCGGGGCCACCGTCGGCACTGACAACTCGTCAACGCGCGAAGCCGACAGAGCCGCGGCCACCTCCGGGTCCGCCCGGAACGCGGCGGCCTTCTCCTTGAGGATCAAGTACATCCGCATGTTCGCCGCGGCCGAGTCCCACACGTCGGAGGGGTCCTCGGTGCGCAGCGGCTTGTAGTCGAAGTGGCGCGGGCCGTCGTAGCCGCCGGTCTCCAGCAGGTCGACCAGGAAGAACGCCGACGTCAGGTCGCCGTGGCCGAAGATGAGGTCCTGGTCGTACTTGGGGCCGTGCTGGCCGTTGAGGTCGATGTGGAAGAGCTTGCCCTGCCACAACGCCTGCGCGATGCCGTGCACGAAGTTCAGACCGGCCATCTGCTCGTGGCCGACCTCCGGGTTGAGGCCGAACAGCTCCGGGCGCTCCAGCTGCGAGATGAGGCCGAGCGCGTGCCCGATGGTGGGCAGGAGGATGTCGCCGCGGGGCTCGTTGGGCTTGGGCTCCAGGGCGAACCGGATGGCGTAGCCCTGGGACACGGCGTAGTCGGCCAGGAGGTCGAGGCCCTCCTTGTAGCGGTCCAGCGCGGCGCGCACGTCCTTCGCCGCGTCGGACTCGGCGCCCTCGCGGCCGCCCCACAGGACGTACGTGGACGCGCCCAGCTCGGCGGCCAGGTCGAGGTTGCGGCGCACCTTCGTCAGCGCGTACCGGCGGATGTCGCGGTCGTTGCTGGTGAGGCCGCCGTCCTTGAACACGGGGTGCGTGAACAGGTTGGTGGTCGCCATCGGCGCCTTCAGGCCCGTGGCCTCCAGCGCCGCCTTGAACTTCTTGACCGCCGTGTCGCGGTCGGGCTCGGTGGCGAGCAGGTCGTCGTCGTGGAAGGACACGCCGTACGCGCCCAGCTCGGCCAGGCGGTGCACGCTCTCGACCGGGTCCAGCGCCGGCCGCGTCGCCACGCCGAACGGGTCGGCGGCCGGCCAGCCCACGGTCCACAGGCCGAACGAGAACTTGTCGTCCGGAGTGGGCGCGAAGTCGGTCATGACGATCCCCTTCAATCCAGTGCAGATTCAATCCAGTGAGTATTTAGTTCACGTTGTAGACTAAATATGCGCCCCGGAGGCCCGCCCGTCAAGGGTCACCGCTTCACCGGGGCCTCGGTACAGTTCCGGGAGGAGGCCACGGGGATGACGCAGGCGGTGCGGCACGATTCGATGCGCGCGCGCAACCTCGAACTGGTGCTCGGCGAGGTCGCCGGGCGCGGCCCGCTCACCCGTGCGGCGCTCGCGGAGCTCACCGGCCTCACCAAGTCCACCGTGTCGAAGCTCGTCGGCGACCTGCTCGACGCCGGTTTCCTCGCCGAGACGGGCCCGGCCCGCGCGGGCGAACGCGGCCGCCCCGGCGTCGAGGTCGTGCTCTCCGGCGCGCGCGTGGCGTCGCTGGGGCTGGAGATCAACGTCGACTACCTCGCCGTCTGCCTGCTCGACCTCGCCCGCACCGTGCGCTTCACCGAGCGCCGCGAGCGCGACAACCGCGGTTCGCGTCCCGAGGAAGTGCTGGGGGAGCTGCAGAACCTCGCCGAAAAAGCCCTCGCCGCAGCCGGGAACCTCACTGTCGCCGGTGCGGTCCTCGCCGTGTCCGGCCCGGTCGGCGACGGCGTGCTTTTCAGCGCCCCCAACCTCGGCTGGAGCGACGTCCGCGCCGCCGACATGCTGCACCTGCCCGTGCCCGTCACGCTCGACAACGAGGCCAACCTCGGCGCGCTGGGCGAGCTCTGGTTCGGCGCCGGACCGCCGGACTTCCTGTTCGTCTCCGGCGAGATCGGCATCGGCGCGGGCCTGGTCGTGGACTCGGCGCTGTTCCCCGGCAGCCACGGGCTCGCCGGCGAACTCGGCCACGTCGTCGTGTCCCCGGCGGGCCCGCGCTGCCGCTGCGGCGCGTCCGGCTGCCTGGAAACCTATGCGGGACAAGAAGCCCTGCTCGCGGCCGCGGGCGTCAAGACCGTCCCCGAGCTGCTCCGCAACCTCGGCACCGGCGACCCCACCGCGGCCGAGGCCGCCACCGCGGCCGGCGAAGCGCTCGGCCTCGCGCTGTCCTCGGCCGTCAACCTGCTCGACCTCGACCACGTGGTGCTCGGCGGCGTCTTCGCCCCGCTCTTCCCCTGGCTGGCGCCCGCCGCGGAAACCGTGCTGGCCGCCCGTCTGGGCCGCCTGCGCGGCTCCGTCCCGACGCTCGCACCGTCCACTGTGGGCGGTGACGCCGCCACCCTGGGCGCGGCCGGGCGCACCATCCACCACGTGCTGGCCGACCCCGGTCCGTTCCTGACCCCGGCTCATCCCCGACGGGTGAGGTGACTTCGGCACCGGCGGGCCGACGATGACGACGAAGCCCCGCCGAATCGAGGTGTTCGATGACCGCCCAGCCGACCGCCCGGACACCCGACCAGGCGCGCGTGCGCCACGCCGAAGTCGCGTTGCGCTCGATGGGCCAGCCGAACTCCGTGGCCGGCGAGTTCGACTTCTGGAACGACCGCTACGAGGGGCGGCGACTGTTCTCGGAGCTGTTCGGCACTTTCCTGCTGGTTCTCGTCGCCGTGGGCGGCGGGGTCGTCAACGCCCGGTTCGGCGGCTCGGCGATCCCGACGTCGGCGCAGGTCGTGGCGCCGGCGTTGATGGTGGCCGCGATCATCCTGTTCATGGGCACGGTCTCCGGCGCCCACCTCAACCCGGCGGTGACGCTCGCGTTCGCGGCGCGCGGTGACTTCCCCTGGAAACGCGTGCCCGCCTACCTCGTGGCGCAGTTCGCCGGTGCGGCCCTGGCCACGCTGCTGCTGTGGGCGCTGCTCGGCAAGCAGGGCGACGCCGGGCTGACGCTGCCCGGCAGCGGGATCAGCACGGTCACGGCGATGCTGTGGGAGCTCGTGCTGACCACGGGCCTGGTGAGCGTGATCCTGGGCAGCGCCTCGGGCGCCCAGCAGGTGGGGCCGCTGGCGGCGATCGCGGTGGGCAGCTACATCGCGCTGGCCGGGCTGTGGGGAGCGCCGGTCAGCGGCGCGTCGATGAACCCGGCCCGCTCGCTCGGGCCCGCGCTGGTGCGGGGCGACTGGACGTCCTGGTGGGCCTACCTCGCCGGCCCGATCGCCGGCGGCATCATCGCGGTGGGGATCGCGTACATCCTGCGCGGCCGCGGCGGCGGACGCAGCGGCGAGAAGGCGGCGCAGGGCGTGCTTCCGGGGAGCGCGGCGGCGCGCTCCCCGGAGAACACCTAGCTCACCGAGCGCACCAGCACGGTGCCGCCGCCCACGGTCGCGCCCGCGCCGTCGACCACCGACAGCCGGCCGCGCAGCACGCGGCCCGCACCCGGGGCGGCCGAGGCCGTCACGACACCCGGCACGGTCCACGTGGTGCCCGAGGCGTGCGCGGCGACCGGGTCGGTCACCGTGACGCCGCCGAACGACGGGTTCACGAACACGTCCAGGTAGTCGAACGCCGTGGTCCCGGTGGGCACGGAGTACCCGTCGACGACCGCGATCCACTCGCCCGCGGCCGGGTTCTGGATCGTCACCGACTCCTCGGAGTCACCGTCGGCGCTCTGGCCGGCGAGGACGCACGAACCGCTGGAGCAGTTGTACACCGACAGGTCCAGGTCGGCGGCGGTGTCGGCGGTGTTGCCGATCGTCACCGTCAGCGAGGACGAACCCGGCAGCACGTTCAGCTGCGTCTGCTGCTGGGCGTCCTGGGCGATCGTCGGCCGCGTGATCTTCGCGCTGCCGAAGGTGCTGCCCACCACGTGCCCGGTGAACGCCTTGAGCGAGTTCTTCACCGTGTACGTGCGGTTCACCGCGGCACCCAGCGGAGCCGACGCGATGTCGTCCGGATTGGGCGTGATCGCGGTGCCCAGCGCGGAAACCGTCAGCTTGTACGGCGCGGTGTCCACATCGGACGTCCGCCGCGCCTCCACCGTGATCTCCCAGACGCCCGGCAGCGGGTTGGTCAGCGTGCGGCTGGTCGGCGTGCCGCCGACGCAGCCCGCGCCCGCGTCGGGGTTGTAGCAGTTGGTGGAGGTGTTGCTGTCGACCGGAACGCCGGTCGGGTCGTAGCGCAGGAAGCGCACCTGGCCCTTGCCCGGGTCACCGCCGCCGGTCAGGTCCACCTGCAGCGAGCTCGCACCCTGCGGCACGCGCAGGAAGTAGCTCACCGACTGGTTGCGCGCGATCGTGCCCGACGCGGTGAAGATGCCCGACGAGGCGAACTCCGCCGGCGCGAAGACCGTGTTCATGGTCTGCACGTCGACGCCGATCGTCAGCGGGTTGTCCAGGTACAGCAACGCCGAATGCGCGCCGGCCTGTTTGGGGTTCACCTTGACCTGGAAGGAGACGGGCTTGTTCAGTGGCAAAGACACCAGGGAACCCGAGGAGAATGTTCCGTCGTTGCCCACCCAGCGTGCGAAATACACCACCGGACGGGAAGAACCGGACGTGCGCGTGAGCGTGTACGTGCGCGTGTAGGACTTCCCGACGGTCACGCCCTCGCGGTCGTGGATGCCGACGCCGACGCCCGGGGTGGGCTTCAGCAGGTTCGCCTGCACGGTGTGCACGTCGACGGCGGTGGTCACCGTGTCCGGCTTCGGGTTCAGCGACAGCGCGACCCACGCGGCGGGCACGTTGAACAGCCCGGCGCCCTGCTCGTAGGCGCCGATCCCCGGCACGAAGCGCGCCGTGGACTTGATCGCCGAACGCAGCGCCGAGACCGGCGGCCGCTGGCCGTGGTGTGTCGCCTTGTACGCGCTCACCAGCAGCGCCGCCGCGCCCGTCGCCTGCGGCGAGGCCATCGACGTGCCCTGCAGCATCGCGTAGCCGGCGGGCAGCTCGTACGTGCCCGCGACCGGACCCGGCGCCTCCCACCGCGGCACGGTGGAGATCGCCGCGCCGGGCGCGATGATGTCCGGCTTGAAGCCACCGTCTTCGCGCGGGCCGCGCGAGGAGAACGGGTGCAGCGCCTCGGCCTTCGACACCTTGGAGCCGTAGTTCGACAGCCACGTCTCGCGCGTGATGTACGAGCCGACGCTGATCGCGTCCGTGGCCACCGATGGGTCGCCGACCGAGTTCGCGCCCGCGCCGGAGTTGCCCGCGGAGATGAAGATCTGCACGTTGTACTCGGCGATGGTGCGGTTGTAGAGCTCCGCGCGCGCGTTGTTGCCGTCGTTGAGCGCGGGCAGGCCGCCGATGGAGATGTTGATGACGTCGGCGCCGTGGCTCGCGGCGTAGACCACGCCGTCGAGCAGGCCGCTGGAGGTGCAGGAGTCCGTGGTGAGACAGACCTTCACGGCCATCACGTTCGCACCCGGGGCAGCCCCGTCCATCTTGCCGCCGAACAGGTCGTTGCCCGTCGCGATGCCGGCCACGTGCGTGCCGTGCTCGGCGCCCGCGATGCCGATGTTGACGAAGCCCGGCTTGTCCGTCTGCACCACGAACGCCATGCGCTCGGCGCGGTCGGTGGCCGGGTTGTCGGTGCCGAAGTAGCCGACGTCGAAGTTCTTGGCGTAGTCGGACATCGGCTTCTCGTCGGTGAAGTCGCCGTCTCCGTCGAGGTCCACGCGTACCTGCTTGGTGGCGGTGTCGAGGAGGACGCCCCACGAGTCGGTGCGGTCGCCGTCGCGGTTGAGGTCGCCGCCGGTCTCGCTGCCGGCGCCGCCGAGGTCGCCCGCGGTCTCCTTGAACAGGCCGAAGGTGTACGGGCCGCCGGTGGCGGGCGCGGTCCAGTCGCGGCCGCTGGAGTTGAAGGTGCCGGTGTAGGTCTGGGTGGACTGCTGGACCCACGTGCCGTCGCCGGAGTTGGTGGCGTTGGCGTTGTACCAGTCGACGATCTTGCGCTCGCCGTGGCTGGTCTTGGCCAGCGCGGGGCTGTCGAGGTCGACGCCGGAGTCGAGCACGGCGACGGTGGTGCCCTTGCCGTCCCAGCCGCCGAAGGTCTGGCCGAACTGCGCGGCGTAGGTGTCGCCGGTGGGCAGGTACGGGTTCACGCGCGGGGTTTTCTTGCCCGGAGCCGGCTGCGGGATGGGGTTGGCCGCGGCTTCGGGCTTCGGGTCGTCGCGGTGGATGAGGCCGTCGACGTCCACTGCGTTCACCGACTTGAGCTTCGCGGCCTTCTCGGCGTTCGCGACGGGCACGGAGACCTTGACGTAGTCGAGCTTCGCGTCGGTGGACTCGACCACTCCGCCGAGGGCCTTGAGGTCGTTCACGGCGGCGCTCGACCGGCCACGCTCGGCCGCGACCAGCAGCGTCACGGTGCGCTTGCCGGCCCGCTGGGCCTCGGCGACGAGCGCGCGGTCGTGGTCATCGAGGGTCTTGCCGTCGGTGGCGGCGGGGTTTCCGGGGGAGGACGGGGGCTGCGCGGCGAGCGCAGCGGGCACCCCGACGGGCGCGACGCCGAGGGCGGTGGCGAGGAGGGTGATCCCGGCCCGCCGTCTCCAGCGTGATCTCTGCTGTGTCATCGGAGCAGTACACAGGTCGGGACCATCCGCATCAATCAGACAGTCAGCCTATCGGCCGCAATTCGACGTGAGACGAACGGCCTAACCCCCACCGCCACTGGGCCCCCCGGAACCCGACGGGCAAGACAACCCACCAAGGCAGCCACCTCTGGGGCCGAGCCGAAGCCCCGCAAATGCCGAAGCGTGAGCGGCCTGACGAGGTGACTTCGCTGGGGTCGGGGCGAAGCCCCGGAAATACCGAATCGCGAACAGCCTGACGAGGTGACCTCGCTGGGGCTGGGCTGAAGCCTCGGAAATGCCGAAGTGAGAGCGGCCTGATGAGGTGACTTCGCTGGGGCTGGGCCGAAGCCCCGGGAACGCCCGAGCGTGAGCGGCCTGACCAGGTGACCCCGCTGGGGGCTGAAGCCCCGGGACCGCCGAAGCGCGACCGGCCTACCAAGGCGACCACCTCTGGGGGTTCCGGGGGCGAAGCCCTCCGGGCGGGGCCCGGGGGTTGCACCCCCGGAGACACAACGAGCGAGCAAGGCCCGCGCACTCCGCGGACACACTCCGCCCACTCGCTCGTGGCAACCGAGGGAGTCGAACCCTGCGCGGCTTGTGAAGGCGGCGCCCCTGACCGGCCCTGACCCTTCGGCGGGCGACGGCTGCCGTACTTTCCAACAAGGGAGGAGTACCCCCACATTCCCAGCATCGCACATTCGTCACCCGTTCGGGCAGTGACCGGGTGACGGTGATCTCGCTGTGCCGGTGATTCCCTTTCCCCGCACCGGCCTGGCAGGCTGGACGGATGGACGATCTCCTCCTCCGCCGGGTGCGGGTCGGGCTGGGCGGCGGGCTCGCCGACGTGCGCGTGAACGACGGTCGCGTGGCCGCGATCGAGGAGCCGGGCGCCGGGTCGGGCTTCGCGGCGCGCGTGCTCGACGGGCACGGCGGCACGCTGCTGCCAGGCCTTGTCGACGCTCACGTGCACGCAGTGCAGTGGGCCACCTTCCGAAGGCGCATTCCGCTGGAGGACGCGCGTTCGGCGGCGGAGGCGGTGGAGCTGCTGCTGCGGCGGCTGCTGGAGACGGCGGACCAGCCGGGGGATCTTGTCGTCGGCGCCGGGTTCCGCGACGGGCTCTGGCCCGACAAGCCGCACAAGGACCTGCTGCAGCGCGCGTTGCCGGGCCGCGCGGTGGCGTTGTTCAGCGCGGATCTGCACACGCTCTGGCTCAGTCCCGCGGCGCTCAAGCTGATCGGCCGCGACCACCCGACGGGCGTGCTGCTGGAAAACGACTGCATGACCGCCACGGCCGCGCTGCCGTCGGCCGCGCTGGAAGTGCAGGACCGCTGGGTCGCCGACGCGCTCGGTGCGGCCGCTTCCCGTGGTGTGACAGGGATCGTGGACTACGAGTACGCGGACACCGTCACCGACTGGACCCGCCGCGTTGCCGCCGCGGCGCCGGCGACGCGAGTGGTCTGCGTGATCTCGCGGCCGTTGCTGGACGTCGCGATCTCCCGCGGCCACCGGACCGGCGACGTGCTGCCGGCCGGTGGCGGGTTGCTGACCGTGGGGCCGTTCAAGCTGTTCGTCGACGGTTCGCTCAACACCCGCACCGCCTACTGCCACGACCCTTATCCGGAGTCGGATTCCCCTGGCCTGCTTGAGCTTCCGCCCGCGGAGCTCGAGCCGTTGCTGCGGCGGGCGTGGGAAAACGGCCTGGTACCGGCGGTCCACGCCATCGGCGACAAGGCCAACACCATCGCTCTCGACGCGTTCGCCGCCGTCGGCTGCCCCGGCCGCATCGAGCACGCGCAGCTGTTGTCGTCCGACGACGTGCCGCGGTTCGCCGGGCTGGACCTCGTGGCGAGCGTGCAGCCCGCCCACCAGCCCGACGACCGCGACGTCGCCGACCGCCACTGGTACGGCCGCACCGACCGCGCCTACCCCTACCGTGCGCTGCTGGATTCCGGCGCCCGCCTCGAAATCGGCTCCGACGCGCCGGTCGCGCCGCTGGACCCGTGGGACGGGATCGCCGCCGCCGTGGGCCGCACGGACGACGACCGGCCGGCGTGGCACCCGGAGCAGGCGATCCCGCTGGCGGACGCCCTGGCCGCGGCTTCGGGCGGCCGCCGCGGGATCGCCGTCGGCGACGTGGCCGACTTGATGATCACGGCGGCCGACCCGTCGCACCTGTCTCCGGCCCAGCTGCGCGACATGCCGCTGACGGCGACGATCCTGGCGGGGAAGCCGACGCACCTGGCGTGAGCGCGGGGGTCGGTTCGGCGCGTCAGGGCGCGGCAGTACCCGCCTGCCAGCCCGAGGCCCACAGCCGATCCGGCTGCACCTCACCGCGGAAGAGTCCAGCCGCACGGGCGGCGAAGTCGGCGAAGGACGTCGGGCGGAGGCCGAGCTTCGAGAACACGTCGGTGTCCACAGTGGACTCCGGACTCCCCGCGCGGCGAAGGTGGAAGAGCGCGGCGACGTCGTCCGCGAACTCCGCCGGGATCCCCGCCGCCACGACGCGGCGGTGGTGCTCCTCGGGGGCGAGGTCGACGTAGCGGATCGGCCGTCCCACGACGCCGGTCAGGATTTCGCAGACCTCCGCCATGGTCAGCGCTTGCGGTCCGGTCATCTCGTACCGGGCCGATTCGTGGCCGTCGGAGGTCGCCGTGGCGTAGACGACCTTCGCGATGTCCTCGACGTCGATCGGGGCCAGGCGGGTCGCGCCGAGGGGCAGGGCGAGCTCGCCGTCGGCGAGCATGGCCGGCACTTCTCGCAGGTAGACCTGCATGAACTGGCTCGGCCGCAGGATCGTCCAGGCGAGGCCGGACCCGCGCAGGTGCTCCTCGATCCGGGCGTGCAGCCGCGCGAACCGGAAGGCCGATTCCGCGTCCGTGCCCATACCGGACACCTTCACGACGCGCCGCACACCGGACCGCACGGCGGCGTCGATCAGGTTGGCCTGCGCCTCGGCCATCCGGCCGTCCGCGCCGGAGATCAGGACGGCCGTGTCGACGCCGTCGAGCGCCGGGCCGAGCGTTTCCGGCGCCAGCAGGTCGCCGTGCACCGGGGAGATGCCGGGCAACGCCGGCAGCGGCCTGCGGACCAGCGCCCGCGCCGGGTGACCTCGCCGGACGAACTCGCGCACGACAGCCGAACCGGTGAGCCCGGTGCCGCCGGTGATGAGGATCATGGGGTGGCTCCTTCGTCGAATTTCCCTCTCGATCCCTGTAGACGAAGCGCTCGCCGCGAACTGACCGCGGAATCCCCCGGAGGTCCGGCGCGTTGCCGGGGTTGTGACGCCGACCACCCTTGACGACTGGACCGACCTCGACACCCGGCATCGGCCGGAGCTGCTGGGCTACTGCTACCGGATGCTCGGGTCGGCCGTCGACGCCGACGAAGCCGTGCAGGAGACGATGTTGCGGGCCTGGCGTGGGCGCGACGGCTTCACCGGCGCCGCCACGCCGCGGGTGTGGCTGTTCCGCATCGCCACGAACGTCTGCCTCGACCAGCTCCGGCGCCGGCCGCGCCGGGAGCACCCCGTCGACGTCGCCACGGCCGGCGACGCGGGTTCGCCGCTCGGCCTGGCCGAACCGGCGAGGTGGGTCGGTCCCGCGCCCGATCGCTGGCTCCTGCCACCGGGTGCCGATCCGGCGGAAACCGTGGTGCGGCGCGAATCGGTGCGCCTCGCGTTCGTCGCCGCGCTGCACACGCTCTCCGCGTCGCAGCGCGCGACGCTGATCTTGCGTGACGTCCTGAAGTTCAGCGCGGACGAGACAGCCGGGTTCCTCGGCATCACCGTGGCCGCCGCGAACGGGCTGTTGCGCCGCGCGCGGGGGCGGCTCGCCGAGCGCCCCGCGCCGGCGGCCGGACTCACCGACACCCAGCGCGCGCTGCTCGCCCGGTTCGTCGAGGCCTTCGAACGCTACGACGTGCCCGCCCTGACCGCCCTGCTCCACGAGGACGCCACGCTCGCCATGCCGCCCTACGGCCTCTGGCTCGCCGGCCGGGCCGAGATCTCGCGGTGGTTCCTGCGCGAGGACAGCCCCTGCCGCGCGTCGAGGCTCGTCCCGATCGAGGCGAACGGTTCGCCCGCCTTCGCGGTCTACCACGGCTCGCGGGCCTTCGCGGTGCTGGTCGTCGAGGTCGCCGGCGAGGGGGTCACCGCGCTCGAGGCGCACCTCGAGCCGCGGCTGTTCGGCTTGTTCGGGCTCCCGGTCGAGCTCGCCGAGGCCTACTTCCCGTGCGGGTCGGCGGTGTTGAGGGCGGCGACGACCTGGTCGTAGTCGCCGCGGGCTTCGCCGTAGCGGAGGAACTTGACGCGCTCGACCTGGATCTCGCGGGCGTCCGGCCGGGTCTCGATGAGGGTCATGACCTCGCCGATGAACTCGTCGAGCGGCTGGGCGTGGTCGTTGTCGGCCTGGCCGGGGAGCAGGTCCGTCTGTACCGACGGCGGTTCCAGCTCCAGGACCTTCACCGACGTGTCGGCCAGTTGCAGGCGCAGCGTCTCGCTGAGCATGTGGATGGCGGCCTTCGACGCGTTGTAGCTCGGCGTGATCTTGAGCGGCGTGAAGGCGAGGCCCGAGGAGACGGTCATGATCGTCGCGTCGGGACGCGTCTGCAGGTGTTCCACGAAGGCGGCGATGAGGCGGATCGGGCCGAGCAGGTTGGTGGTCACCGTGGTTTCGGCCGAGGCCAGGAACGTCTCGGGCCGGTGCCAGTCCTCCACGCGCATGATGCCGGACATGGTGACCAGCACGTTGAGGTCGGGGTGGTTCGCCAGCACCTCCTTCGCGGCGGCGGCGATGCTCGCCGGGTCGGTCGTGTCGATCTCCACGGTGCCGAGCCCCGGGTGCCGGGCGGCGAGGTCGCGCAGCAGCTCCGTGCGGCGGCCGCCGATGATCACGGTGTTGCCCTTCGCCCGCAGTTCGAGCGCGAGGGCCAGGCCGATGCCGCTGGTCGAGCCGGGGATGAAGATGGTGTTTCCGCTGATGTCCATGCCTCGACTTTGACGTTTCGCCGGGCCGAGGTGCAGAGACCGCTCATCGGGGGATCGCCGCTCCCTGGTTCGCGCGCGGCGGAGCCCGGATACTGAGTGTCATGGATCGCGCGACACTGGCGGAGTTCCTGCGCCGACGCAGGGAGGAGCTGCAACCCGAGGACGTCGGCCTGCCCGTGGGCGCGCGTCGCCGCGCGCCCGGGCTGCGGCGTGAGGAAGTCGCGTCGCTGGCCGCCATGTCCACCGACTACTACACCCGCCTCGAACAGCAGCGCGGCCCGCAGCCGAGCGAGCAGATGCTCGCGTCGCTGGCCCGCGCGCTGCGCCTGGACGCCGACGAGCGCGACTACCTGTTCCAGATCTCCGGTCGCAACGCGCCTTCGGCGGTCGCCGTCGCCACCCACGTCGCGCCCGCGTTGCTGCGGGTCCTCGACCGGCTCGACGACACGCCCGCGCTGATCCTGTCGAACCTCGGCGAGGTCCTCGTGCAGAACCGCTTCGCCGACGCCCTCTACGGCGACCACTCCCGTCACACCGGCCTCGCCCGCAGCGGCATCTACCGCTGGTTCACCGACCCGGACGAGCGCCTCATCTACCCGGAGGACGACCGCGCCCGCCAGAGCCGCGCCCAGGTCGCGGGCCTGCGCGCCGCGTACGGCTCGATGGGGCCGCAGTCCCGGGCCGGCGAGCTGGTGCGCGCGTTGCAGCACGAGAGCGCGGAGTTCGCCGAGCTGTGGGAACGGCACGAGGTGGCGCGGCGGTTCGAGGACCACAAGACGTTGATCCACCCGCAGCTGGGTGCGATCGAGGTCGACTGCCAGGCCTTGTTCACGGAGGACTGGTCGCAGTCGCTGCTGGTGCTGACGGCGGCGCCGCGGACGGAGGCCGCGGAGAAGATCCAGCTGCTCGGCGTGCTGGGGCACGAGCAGTTCGCGGCACCGGCTCGCTGATCGTTGCGCGGGGGCGGATCGGTCACGTCGCCGTGCCCGATCGGCTCGGGCGATGACTGGTCCTGGTTGACGGGAATCGGGAAGTCCGCGCCGGGCTGACAGGATTGCCGATCTGTGTCCGCGGTTCCGGGGAGGAAACGAGCATGTCGCCCGCTGAGGTTTTCGCGCGGCTGAGTGATACCCGCACGCCGGCGGCGGGACCGGTGGTGGTGAAGACCGCCGTGGTGCTGGGCGGGAGCGTCGCGGGGCTGCTCGCGGCGCGGGTGCTCGCGGACCACGCCGACGAGGTCGTGGTGCTGGAGCGCGACGACCCCGGCCCCGGCGCGCGGCCGGGAGCGCCGCAGGGGTCGCAGACGCACGTGCTGCTGCCGGCCGGGCTGCGCCAGCTCGAACGGTGGTTCCCGGGCTTCACCGAGAAGACCGTGGCCGCCGGTGCGCGGCGGGCGCCGGCGCGGTTGCGCCACACGTATTCCGACGGCGTGCGCAAGGTCGTCGGCTCGGACACCGAAATGCTGACCAGCAGCCGGCCGTTCCTGGAGGCGCAGATCCGGGAGCACACGCTGGCGCTGCCGAACGTGCGGGCGCTCGTCGCGCGGGTGACGGGGCTGGAGTTCTCGGACACCGCGGTCACCGCCGTGCAGTACGAGGGCGGGCGCAGGGACGCCGATTTCGTCGTCGACGCGATGGGCCGCTCCAGCCGCCTCGGCGACTGGCTGACCGGCGCCGGGTGGGACCAGCCGCCGATGACGCGGATGAAGATCGACCTGAACTACGCCACCGCCGTGCTGCGCCGCACCGACGAGCGGCCCGAGGCGCGCGTGGGCTTGTCGATGCACTCGCCGGGCGACCCGTCGGGCATCGCGGCCGCGGTCACCGTTCAGCTCGAGGACGACCGGTGGATCGCCACGCTGTCGGGCTACCTCGACCGGCGCCCCGGCAGCACGCCGGAGGACTTCGTCCACCTGTGCCGCACCGCGTTGCCGGACGAGTTCGGCGCCGTCGCCGACCACGAGATGCTCGGCGGCATCGCCACCTACCGCCACGCCGACAGCCGCCGCCGCGACTTCGACCGCGTCCGCCGTTTTCCCGCGCGCTTGGTGGCCACCGGGGACGCCGTCGCGTCCTTCAACCCCATCTACGGGCAGGGCATGGCCTGCGCCGCGTTGCACGCTTCGTGCCTCTCGGAGTACCTGCGCTCGGCGCCGGACCTCGCTGTGCCCGCGAGCGCGTTCTTCGCGCTGCAACGCGTGATCGTCGACGCCGCCTGGGGCCTGTCCACGGGCGGTGACCTCGAACTGCCCCACGTGGACGGCCCCTACCCGCGTGGCTATCGGCTGCAGAAGTGGGCGATCGGGCAGATCGTCGCCGCGTCCGTGCACGACCCGGAAATCGCGCGCCGGTTCGACGAGGTCGCCTACCTGCTGGCGCATCCGTCGACGCTGGCCAAGCCGGGGACGTTGCTGAAGTCGATTCTGGCCAACCGCCGAAAGAAGTGAGAGCCGGTCCGGGCGCCGCGACACCAGGGCGCCCGGACCGGCGTCGGGTCAGTGCCGGAGTTCGGCGTGGACCAGGAGCGCGTCGTGGTCGGTGTAGGTCGTCGGCAGGATCTGCGCGCGGGGCGCCGCGAGCGTGCCGTAGGAGTGCTGGATGCCGGGGTCCTTGGCGGCGGCCGCGTCGGTCAGCGTCCAGAAGCCCTGGGGCGCGCACGAAGGGTGCCGGTTGACGTCACCGGCGAAGATGGCCGGCCGGTGCCGGGCGGCGAGCACGGTGGACAGCTCGGTGCACTGGACGGAGTTCGTCGTGCCGGGGGCCTCGCCGTCGGTCGACAGGTGGCTGGTGCAGACGTCCACTCCGCGCGCGGTCGTCACGCACAGCCAGCGGCGCTGCTCCACGCCGCTGAACACGGAGTACGGCGCGTCCTGGGCGGCGCGGATCGCGTCCTTGGTGAGCACGGCGTTGCCGAAGAACCCGCGGCCTTCCGGGGTTTTGCAGGCCAGCGGGGCGCCGTTGTAGATCACCGTGGCGAACCGGTAGTGGTAGCGGGTGCGCGCGGCGACCTGGGCCACGTCGCCGCTGCACGCCTCGTTGAGGGTGACCGCGTCGACGTTGTTCGCCTTGATCTTGGCGACGACCTCGTCGACGATCTTCGGGTACTGGGTGCCGGGGTAGCAGCCGGCGTAGCCGCTGGAGCAGACGTTCATCTGCAGCAGCGAGTACGGCGACCGTCCGTGCCCGGCCTCGGCCGCGCCGGCGGTGGCGGTGGTGACGGCGGGGGACAGGAGCCCGAAGGCCAGCAGACAGAACAAAACAGTGCGCAGACGCGCTGCGAAACGTTGAGTCACGAGCAGATTCTGCGGCCCGGGCCGGGCCACCCGAAGACCTCTCGGCAAGAGTTCACCGGGTGGACGTCCGGCGGGCAACTTTCGTCCCGGAGTTCGGCGCTTTCCGCTGCGCCACTGCGGTTTCTCGCGATCGCGGGCACCACGGAACCTGCGCCGGCGGCTTCCGTGGTGCCCGCGATCGCGTCAGCCGCGCCCCGCGGGCCGGGGCAGGTCGAGGTGCTCGCGCAGGGTCGACCCGGTGTACTCCGTGCGGAAGCGGCCCTTCGCCTGAAGCTGCGGCACCACGTGGTCGACGAAGGTGGCCAGCTCGTACGGGAGGGTCGAGCCCATGATCGTGAACCCGTCGACCGCGCCCGCGTCCTGCCAGGTGAGGATGTGGTCGGTGAGCTGCTCGGGTGTGCCGACGAAGTGGTACTGCCCCGCACCGCTCTTCATGGCCGAGGTCAGCTGTCGCAGCGTCGCGGTCGGCTCGGCTCGGGCCGCCTCGACGAGCTGCGCCGCCCGGCTCGACGCCGCCGGCGCTTCGAGCAGCTCCGCGGGCAACGGCGCGTCCGGGTCGTACGCGTCCGGATCGAGCCCGGCGGTGTAGAGCACGTTCTGCCAGCGGAACTCCTCGCTGGACAGGTCCTCCAGGCGCTGGGCCTTTTCCTGTGCGGCCGCTTCGGTGTCGCCGAGCGTGATCATCAACGCCGGCAGCACCAGCACGTGCTCGGGAGCACGCCCGGCCTTGGCGGCTTGCGCGTGCAGGTCGGTGCGGAACGCGACGGCCGCCTCCAGCGACGGCGGACCCGAGAACACCAGCTCCGCGTGACGCGCGGCGAGCCCGATGCCCGCGGCCGACTGCCCCGCCTGCACCAGCACGGGCCACCCCTGCGGCGAGCGCGGGAACGGCAGGATGCCCTCGACGTCGTAGAACTCGCCGTGGAAGTGCGGCGCGTGCAGCTTCGACCGGTCGGCCCAGACGCCGTCCGGGCGGTCGCCGACGATGGCGTCGTCTTCCCAGCTGTCCCACGAACGTTTGACGACGTCGACGAACTCGTGCGCCCGCGCGTAGCGGTCGGCGTGGTCGGGGTGCGCGGCCTCGCCGAAGTTCGCCGCGGCCAGTGAGGTGACCGTGGTGACGATGTTCCAGCCCGCGCGCCCGCCGCTGAGGTGATCGAGCGTCGCGAAGCGGCGCGCGAGCTCCCACGGCTTGTTGTACGTGGTGGATCCCGTGCCGATCAGTCCGATGTGGCTGGTGACGCCGGCCAGCGCCGACAGCACCGAGATCGGGTCGAACTGCGTCTGCGGCAGGTGCGACACCCGGTACTCGGGGATGGCGATGTTGTCGGCCAGGAACACCGTGTCCAGCAGGCCGCGCTCGGCCGTGCGCGCGATGTCGGCGAAGTACGGCAGGCCGAGGACCCCGCGCACGTCGTCGCCGACCACGCGCCACGCGGACTCGTGGTAGCCGTTGGGCCAGATGAACGCGTTGAAGTGCAGCGGTCGCATCACGCCAGGCCCTGCTGCTTCAGCCAGTCCTTCGCGACGTCGGCGGCCGGGTCACCGTCGGCGTCGACACGGCTGTTGAGGTCGCGCAGCTCGTCGGTGGTCAGCTTCGCGCTCACGGCGTTCACCGTCGCCGCGAAGTCCGCGCCCCGCTCGTCGAGCACCTTCTGGCTCACCGCCGGCACGACGTTCTCCGTCGGCTCGATCCCGAGGTCGTCCTTGAGCACCACGTACTTCGAGTCACCGGCCACCGGGCTCACCGAGTCGACCGGGATCACGGTCGCGCCACCCGAGTCGAGCTCCTGCACCCGCGGGCCGATCTCCTGCACGGTCTTGAACGTCGCGTTCGTGAGCTTGTACACGTCCTGGAAGCCCTTGAAGCACGGCAGCCGCGTCTCGCACTCCGGACCGCCCGCCATCACGACCTTGTCGAGCTTCTTCAGGTCGCCGATCGTCGAGAGGCCCTTGGACTTCGCCAGGTCCGCCTTCACGATGTAGACGTCCTTGTCCTCGGCCGGCGCGTAGTTCAGCAGGCCGATGCCCTCGGGCTTGAACAGCGCGGCCAGCTGGGTGTGCTCCCCGGCCGCGTCCTTCACCGCGTCCTTGCCGAAGCCGGTCGCGATGGCCGCGCCCTGGTACTCCGGCACGAACTGCAGCTCACCCTTCTTCAGCGACGGGTAGATCAGCTCGCGCGAACCCAGGTTCAGCTTCCGCGTGACCGGGTAGCCCTTCGCCTCCAGCGCGCCCGCGTAGATCTCCGCGAGGATCTGGCTGTCGGTGAAGTTGAACGACGCCACCACGATCGGCGCGCCGCCCTTGCTCTGCGCAGCCGGCTGGTCACTGCCGCCGCCACCGCAGGCCGTGAGGCCCAGCGCCGCCACGGCCAGCAGCGCGGCCGCTCGGATGGTCCGGGTCCAGCGCACGTGCCCACACTCCTCGGGTCGAGAACGGTCTGGGTGACCGATCACTGGGACCCTATAGACGGGTACCGACAGAAACCACATCGTGGGAATCACACGGGGGCGCCGTCCGCTGTGGACAGCGGTTATTCCCGATTCACGGCCAGAAATATCGGTCCGAAAGGTCATCCGCGACGAGCCACCGGTGCAACAATCGAAGACGCTCGCGGACGACCTGATCCCGAAGGCGACAGCCCCGTGACAAGAACGCTGCTGGTCCTGGTCCTCGCGGCGGGCCCGGCGATCTTGGTCGTCTCGCTGACCGGCGGTGACTACCTCCAGGTTCCGCTGACGGTGTTCGTGGTCCTCGGGGCGGGCCTGCTTGCGCGATGGGCCGCCGAGCGCTCCCGCAAGCGTTGAGCCGCGGATCCACCCGGCGCCGAACCGAGAACCGCCGAACCGAGAACCGTCGAAGCACGCATGGTCGCGGCACCTGCGACCGGGCTACGTTGATCACGTGACGAGTTACGCGATCGTGGGGTCCGGCTGGCGCGCGGAGTACTTCTGGCGGCTCGCGGACGAGCTCGACTGCCTCGGTGTGGTGTCGCGCAGCCCGAAGGAGCTGCCGGTGCCCGTGTTCACCTCGCTGGACGAGTGTCTCGCGAAGAAGCCCGACTTCGTGGTGACGTCGGTGCCCTGGCACGTGACGCCCGGCCTGATCCGGGAGCTGGTGGGCCGCGGCGTGCGGGTGCTCGCGGAGACACCGCCGGCGCCCGACCTGGACGGCCTCAGGGCGCTGTGGCGAGACGTCGGCCCGAGTGGTCTGGTCCAGGTCGCCGAGCAGTACAGCCGGATGCCCGCCCACGCGGCCCGCATCGCGCTGGCGCGCTCGGGGGTGATCGGCGACATCACGCGCGTCGACGTGTCCTCCACGCACCAGTACCACGCCGTGTCGTCGATGCGGACCTTCCTCGGCGCCGGCCGCGGGCCGGTGGAGGTGCGAGCCACGCGGACGACCGCGTTGCTGGCGGACCCGCTCTCCCGTGCGGGCTGGGCCGAGAACGTCGAGACCAAACCCGCGGTCACCACGTTCGCCACGATCGTCTTCGAGCAGGGTCTCGGCGTCTACGACTTCACCGACAACCAGTGGCACAACCAGCTCCTGCACCGCCGCCTGCTCGTCCGCGGCACCCGCGGCGAGCTGGCCGACCAGGACGTCCTGCGGCTGACCGCCGACCGCACGATCGTCCACACCCCGATCGTCCGCCGCCAGACCGGCTACGACCTCGACCTCGACGGCTTCGACACCGACCACCTCACCTTCGGCTCCGAGGTCCTCTACCGGAACCCCTACCAGGGCCGCCGGTGGAACGACGAAGAGATCGCCATCGCCACCCTCCTGGCCGACACCGGCGCCTGGGTCCGCGACGAAGGCCCGCCGCCGTACCCGCTGGCCGACGGCATCGAGGACCACCGGATCGCGCTGGCGATCGAGGAGGCGGCGGACCGCGACGCGGCCGTGCGCACCGAGCGCGAAGCCTGGCACTGACCAGCGGAACCGGCACACCAGTGGTCTGCACCACCGGAACCGATTCAGCCGCCAGGTGAATCGGCCACTGGTACAGGCGGTGGATTGACGGAACCCCACGGAACGGGCAAAGATCGTAGACACCCCGATCTGACAACGTTGTCACCCGAAAGGAACGCGATGAGAGCGCGGAAACGCGTGTTCGCCGCCTTGGTGCTCGCCAGTGCCGTGGCCACAGCGGCCACCACCACGGCAGCCACCGCCCAGGCCCAGCAAGGCCCGAAGTTCGCCGACGACCCCACCACGCTCGTCGACACCAGCATCGGCAACAACGGCGACGGGACCACGTTCCCGGGCGCCGCGGTGCCGTTCGGGATGGTGCAGCTGAGCCCCGACACGCAGCTGAACCAGTACGCCTCCTACGACTACAAGCAGGACACCATCCTCGGCTTCAGCCACACGCACCTCTCGGGCGTCGGCTGCCAGACGATGGGCAACTTCCGCTTCATGCCGACCACCGGCGCCGTCACGTCGTCGGACCCGGCGCAGTACGGCGCGAAGTTCAGCCACGCCAACGAAACCCGCGCGCCCGGCTACTACGGCGTGAAGTTCGACAACGGCATCCAGGCCGAGCTCACCGCGACGCAGCGCACCGGCCAGCACCGCTACACCTATCCCGCCGGCTCGGGACCCGAGAACGTGCTGGTGGAGGTCGGCCAGAGCAACGGCTCCACCTACGCCGGCGACGTGCACGTGGTCGGCAACGACACCGTCGAAGGCTGGCTGCAGGGCGGCAACTTCTGCGGCGAGACCGGCAAGGAGCGCTACCGGATCTTCTTCAGCGCGAAGTTCGACCGGAAGTTCCAGAGCTTCGGCACCTGGACCGACGGCACGATCACCCCGAACCAGCGCGACGCCTCCCGCGGCACCCAGCGTGCGGGCGCTTACCTGACCTTTGACCCGAGCAAGGGTGACCAGGTCGGCGCGTCCGTGGGCCTGTCCTACACCTCGATCGACGGTGCCCGGCTCAACCGCAAGACCGAGCAGCCGAAGTCTTTTGACAAGGCGCGTTCCCAAGCGCACAACACCTGGGAGAACGAGCTCGACCGCATGCGGGTGGCTGGTGGAACAACACCAGACCAGCGTACGTATTACACCGCGCTCTACCACTCGCTGCTGCACCCGTCGGTCGGGTCCGATGTGGACAACCGCTACCGCGGCTTCGACGACCAGGTGCACAAGGCCGATTCGACGTACTACCAGATGTTCTCGCTCTGGGACACCTACCGCTCGCAGAACCAGCTCGTGGCGCTGCTGCACCCGGACAAGGCCGCCGACATGGCCAAGTCGGTGTTGCACATCTACCAGGACGGTGGCTGGTTACCACGCTGGGGCCTCGGCAACAGCGAGACCAACGTGATGTCCGGCGACCCGATCACCCCGTGGGTCGTGGACCTCTACAACCGCGGCCTGCTCGACAACCGCACCGCGCACGGCCTGTTCGACGCGCTCTGGAAGAACGCCAACGAGGTCCCTGCCGACCAGTCGATCTTCCGCGGCCGCGACGGCAACCCCAGCTACGTGCAGAACGGCTGGGTCGCCTACCAGAACCTGCCCGGCTACAAGTTCGGCGACAGCCGCCAGGCCGGCTCCGCCACGCTCGAGTACGCGCTGGGCGACTGTTCGCTTTCCACCATGGCGGCGGGGCTGGGTTACCAGGACAAGGCGAAAACTCTCGCAGGCCGCTGTGACAATTTCACCAAACTCTGGGACCCGACGATCACCTCCCAGGGCTTCACCGGCTTCCCCGTCCCGAAGAACGCCGACGGCTCGACCGTGGGCAACCCCGACCCGACGCAGACCAACGCCTTCCACGAGGGCACGGCCTGGCAGTACCAGTGGATGGGCCAGCAGGACCCGCAGACCCTCTTCGGGCTGATGGGCGGCGCCGGGCAGGCCGAGCAGCGGCTCGACAAGTTCTTCGACATGCCCACCGTGCTCACGGACCCGGCGAAGGCCGCCGCGGACTCCTGGGTGACGGGCGCCTACGACTACCACAACAACTTCGCCTTCAACCCCAACAACGAGCCCGACTTCGCCGCCCCGTGGATGTACACGTGGACCGGCGCGCCGTGGAAGACGTCGGCCGTGCTGCGCGCCATGCGCACGCTCTTCACCGACAACGTCTACGGCATGCCCGGCAACGACGACCTCGGCGCCACCTCGTCGCTGCTCGTCTTCGCCATGGCCGGCATCTTCGAGGCCCAGCCCGGCTCCGCGACCTACGTGATCACCGCGCCCATGTTCGACAAGGTCGAGATCCGGCCCGAACACGGCCGCACGATCACCATCGAGGCCCCGGGCGCCAGCGCGTCGAAGCTGCAGTACGTGTCCTCGGTCAAGACCGACGGCCCCGGCAACCGGGGCAACGACGGCAAGCTGCGCCAGAGCTGGCTGTCGCACAAGGACCTGCTGCGTGCGGGGACGATCAAGATTCAGCTCTCGGACACCCCGACGAGCTGGGGCGTCAACGCCGGTCCGCCGGCGGTGGCGCGCGCCTGACAAGTCCGGGGTTGCGGTCCAACAGGGCCGCAACCCCGGGCTTCAGTGCTTCGCGAGCTTCAGTTGCTTCAGTGCTTCGCCTGCAACGCGGCGAGCACGCCCTGCCACGCTTCGCGCGAGACGGTGAGTTGTCCCGCTTCGCGATTCTTGGTGTCCCGGACACCGATCTCGTCCGAGACGGCCACCTCGACACACTCGGAATTCGCCTGACTGTAGGACGACTTCCGCCACTGGGCAGCCTGCATGTCTGGCCTCCGCCTATCTCGCTGCCTCCGCGATCACCTCGCGGCTGGCTTCTTCGCTCAACGCCTCTCCGGCCAGAAGCCTAGCAAGCTGCTGATAGAGACTCCCATCCTTATCGCTGCTGAGGAACGAGGTAGTACTGAACTGCTCAAGCAGTACAACGGGATTCCGATGGCCATATTCATAAATCGTGAACGATCCCGCCATGCCGGGGTGGTATTGCGGCCGTCGTGGCAGGACTCGCAGTGTGACGTTGGGTCGCTCCGACAAGGCCAGTAGGTGATCCATCTGGTCTGACATGACCCAATCAGGTGCCAACGGTTCATCGATGGCATGGAGGGAAATGGTCGCGGAATACTTGATCGGATCGCGCCGAGTAAGAATCTTCTGTCGATCGAGCCGAACCCGAATGCGCGCATCTGTCTGGGTGTCGGTGAGTCCCGAAGCTTCGAATACCCTGCGTGCATAATCCGGTGTCTGCAATATTCCCGGAATGACATAGGTAGCCCACGCGCTGATTGACTTTGCACCCTGTTCGTATTGCAGCAGGGTGGTCAATTCCGGAGTCAGCTCCGCCTCGCCGGTGGCCATCCAGTTGGGGTCCCGGACATTGCGCGCCAGGTCCATGATCCGCCGCTTCGACTCGCCGATCACGCGGAAGAAGCCCAGCATGGCGGAGACGTCCTCGATGGAGGGGATGCGGGTTCCGGCTTCCCAGTGCGCGACGAGACTCGGGTTCAGGTCGAGTGCCCGCGACAGTTCGCGAAGGCCGAACTTCTTCGCTTCGCGCACTTCGCGCAGCGCCGCACCCAGCGCCACGGCGCGCGGGGTGCCAGAAGGCTTGGTCATGGGCGTCAGCATACGTAATCGGATGATCACCCGGGCCGCCGTTGGCGTTTACCGCTGTGCACAGAAGGCTAAGTTCGGCACGTTGCTGAATAGGGGAGACCGCTGTGTTGAGATGGCAGCAGGCCGAGGGAAAACGGCACGCCCTCGAAGGGCCTTTCGCGCCGCGTCCGGAGGAATCGTTCGTCGCGTTGTGCGGGGTGGAGGTGACCGTGGCGCGGGAGGACGTTCCGCAGCTCGGCGGGAATTGGTTCGATCCGACGTGTGCGGTGTGTTCGTCGGCGTGGTTGAGCCGGACGTGAACGACACCGTGCTCCTCGAGCGGATCCGGGATCTGCACGCGTCGCTGGCCACGGATCTGGCGTTCCTGGCTCGCACGTTCGAGGAAGACCTGCCGCGCCCCGACGCGCTGCGCGACCTCGGCGAGCGGTTGCTCGACCTGGGTGGCGCGCTGGTGACCAGGTCGGACGAGCTGAACGCCGCCATCCTCGCCGTGCTGCCGCCCGACGGCTGGCTGCCCGAGGCGGGCACGCGCCGGCACGTCATCGGGCTGGTGCACCAGGTGGGGCCGAGGCCGTTGCGGTGCGGGAACGTGTTCCTGGCGTTGTGCGGTTCGGCGTGTTACCCGTTCTACGGCCGCGACGCCACGAACCGCGCGGCACGGCACCCAAGGTGCGAATCGTGCCAAGCCCGGGGCTCTTCGCGAGCGTGACCGGCGGTTTTCGTGTTGGCTGGACCGATGGCAGAGGACGAGCAGGGGGCGAAGGACGAGAAGGGCCAGAAGGACCAGAACGACCCGAAGAGCCAGAAGAGCCAGAAGACGAGCACCGAGCGGCTGTTCAAGATCGCGATCGCGCTCAAAGGGCTCGACGGCGCGCTGCAGCTGGTCGGGGCGCTGATCCTGGCGTTCATCCCGTCGTCGGTGGTCACCGGATTCACCCATGCCGTGATCACGCGCGACCTGCTGGGCGACCCGTCGGGCACGCTCGCCCACCACCTGGAGCTCGCGACCGAGCACTTCGTGGACGGTGGGACGAAGACGTTCGCGGTCGCGTACCTGCTGGCCCACGGCGTGATCAAGCTGGCGCTGGTGTTCGCGCTCTCGCGCAAGTGGGTGCGCGCCTACCCGGTGGCGATGGTGGTGCTGGGCGCGTTCGTGGTCTACGAGGTGTACCGGGCGATCGACACGCATTCGATCGCGTTGCCGTTCTTCGCGGCGCTCGACGCGGTGATCATCGTGCTCGTCTACCGCGAATACCGGCAGCTGCGCCGGGAACGCGCCGATCAGCGTGAGCCGGGCAGCCCGGGCTCAGGCGGCGCCGGTTCAGGCAGCTGAAGGAAATCGTTCGGTGACGATGGCGGCCACGTCCACCTCCGGCTGTTCGACGAAGAGCGCGGTGGCGTTGTCGGTGCCGCCGAAGGCGATGGCCGTCTCGACCAGCGCCGCGGCGCCGCGCTCGGGGTCGGCCAGGATCTCGTCGATGGTGGCGGGCGGGAGGACCTTGTGCACGCCGTCGCTGGTGAGCAGCAGGCCGCCGCCGACGACCTCCGTCGTGCCGATCTCGTCGGGTTTCGTGGTGCGCACGCTCGTGGTGACCATGTGCTCCATGCGCGGCGAGTACGGCTGGTGGCGCGCGCGGAAGTACTCGGCGAGCGTGTGGTCGGTGGTGAGCTTGCGGATCATGGTGCCGTCCCAGGCGTACGCGCGGGAGTCGCCGACCCACGCGATGCGGTAGCCGCCGGGGAAGGGCATGGCGACCACGAGCACGGCGTCGCCGGTGCCGCCGAGCTCGCGCAGGGCGCGCTGGGCGTTGAGGATCGCGGCGACGGGCCCGCTCTGCACGGGCGTGCGCGCGGCGGCCGCGGCGGCGGTCTGGGCGGCGCGGCCGGCGCCGGGGTCGTCGCCGACGCCGTCTGCGAGAGCGAAGGTGATCCCGGGCGCGCCGGCGAGGGCGTAGGCGCTCACGGCGTCGGCGTTGCGCTCGCGGGGGCCCTGGGCGCTGGCGGTGTGCCAGCGTGGGTATCCGGCCATCGTGACCTCCCGGGTGTTCGCGGCTTCCCCCTTGCACTTTCCAGAATGCGCCCGTTTCCTGGGAACATCCTGAGGAGTGGCTGTTTTTCCCCTGTTGGCCTAAACCTCTGCCTCACACACGCGGAGGCCGCCTCGCGCTGGGCGAGATGGCCTCCGCGTGGTCACTTGGTGAGGTCGTAGACGGTCGTGTTGCCGACGGTGGTGGCGGTGAAGTTCGTCGCGACCCACTCGGTGATGTCACTGGAGCCGCCACCGGGCCCGCCTCCGCGGCCGCCGTCGACGTAATAGGAGACCTGGCCGTTCGCCACGTACTGCTGGAACTCCGCGAGCGTCGGGGCCGGGTCGCTGCCGGACCAGCCGCCGACGCCGATCACGGACTTGCCGCCGGCCAGTTCCAGGCTCGCGGCCGACTGGGAGCCGGTGGTGGCGGCGGCCCACTTCGTGGTGGTCTGGGCCAGTAGCCGGCTGACTGCGGTGTCGGCCTGTTCGCCGCCGAAGCCGCTCCCGCCGAACCCGCCGGTGGTGGCCGGGCCGGACGTGGGGATGGAGCCGGTGTGGGGCTGGGCGGCCGTGTCGACGGCGTAGGCGGCGGTGCCGAGGCCGAGCGTCAGCACACTCACCGCGGCCAGCACCACCAGCGCCTTGCGCAGCGGGGGCACGCCGACGACCACGACCGTCGCGACGAGGACCCCCAGCACCACGATGATCCACCGCAGCGCGGGGAACCAGTCGGGCGTGCGGTCGAGGAGGATGAAGCTCCACACGGCCGTCACGGCGATCATCGCGCCGAGCACGGCCCGTGGCGCGGTCTGGGCGCGGCCGCGCCACAGCGCGTGGCCGGAAATCGCGACCAGGGCGGCGATCGCGGGGGCGAGCTGCACGGCGTAGTACGGGTGGATGGTGCCGCTCATGAAGCTGAACACCAGTCCCGTGACGAGCAGCCAGCCGCCCCAGACGACGAGCGCGGCGCGGGTGCGGTCGGTGCGCGCGGCGCGGCGGGTGAACCACAGGCCGGCGACGAGGCCGATGATCGCGGCGGGCAGCAGCCAGGAGACCTCCGTGCCGAAGCTGGCGCCGAACATGCGGCCGAGGCCGGAACTGCCGCCGAACATCGTGTTGCCGCCCGCGTTGCCGCCGCCGCCGAAACCGCCTCCGGCGTTGCCTTCGCCGCCGAAGATGCGCCCGAGCCCGTTGTAGCCCAGTGCCAGCTCCAGGAGGCTGTCGCCGGTGCTGCCGCCGATGTAGGGACGGGACGCGGCGGGCCACAGCTCGACGAGCGCCACGAACCAGCCCGCGGACACGACCACGGCGGCCGCGGCGGCGAGGAGGTGGAGCAAGCGCTTCCCGAGCGTCACCGGGGCGGCGATGAGGTAGGCCAGCGCGAAGGCGGGCAGGACGAGGAAGGCCTGCATCATCTTCGTCAGGAAGCCGAAGCCGATGGCCACACCGGCCAGTGCGAGCCAGCCCGGGCTCGCCTTTTCCAGTGCCCGCACGGTGAAGTAGGCGGCGGCGATGAGCAGCAGGACGAGCAGGGCGTCGGGGTTGTTGAAGCGGAACATCAGGGCGGCCACGGGCGTCAGCGCGAGGCCGGCGCCGGCGAGGAGGCCGGGGACGGGGCCGGAGACCCGGCGGACCGTCAGGTAGAGCAAGCCGACGGACGCGACGCCCATGAGCGCCTGCGGGGCCAGCACCGTGAAGCTGGAGAAGCCGAAGATGCGCGCGAAGGCCGTGCCGACCCAGAGGGCGGCGGGTGGTTTGTCGACGGTGATCACGTTGCCGGAGTCCAGCGAGCCGAAGAGCCAGGCCTCGACGTTCTGCGTGCCCGACTGCACGGCGGCGGCGTAGAAGGAGTTGCCGAAGCCCGAGGCCGTGAGCTCCCAGAAGTAGAGCACGGCCGTGAGGGCCAGGAGGCCGAACACGGCCGGGCGCACCCACGGCGGCGAGTTTTCCTTGCGGTGTATCGGGTTCTTCTTGGCGGGGACGGCGAGCGTGGCGGTCATGGGGTCTCCTCGGACGGGCGCCGGCGAGGGTTGAACACCCAGCCGCGCAGCAACAGGAAGCGCAGCACCGTGGCGGCGAGGTTCGCCAGCACGAGCACGGTGGTCTCCAGCACGAGCCCGGGGTGGGTCGTGTGGTTGAGCAGGGCCAGCGAGCCGCTGGTGAGCACCAGGCCGAGGCCGAACACGATCAGGCCCTCGAACTGGTGGCGCCCGGCCCCGCCGCGCCCGCGGACGCCGAACGTGACGCGCCGGTTGACCGCGGTATTGGCGACAGCCGTGACGAACAGGGCGAGGAAGTTCGCGGGCTGCGAGCCGATTCCGTTGCGGAGCAAGAGGAACAGCAGCAGGTATGCGGCGGTGCTGGCGACCCCGACGGCGGCGAAGCGCACGAGCTGCTTCACGAGGCCGGGCGGGACGCCGGGCGCGGTGACGCCGATGGGCTCGCGCCCGAGCTGCTCGCGCAGGCGGCGCACGGGGATCTCGCCGGTGAACGTGGCCCGCGTGATGCGCACGATGCCCTTGAGGTCTTCGGTGGCCGTCTTGACGATGTGGACGGACGACTCGGGGTCGTCCACCCAGTCGACGGGGACCTCGTGGATCCTCAGGCCCGCGCGCTGCGCGAGGACGAGGAGCTCGGTGTCGAAGAACCAGCCCGTGTCCCGCACGTGGGGGAGCAGACGGCGGGCGACGTCGGCGCGGATGGCCTTGAAGCCGCACTGCGCGTCGGAGAACCGGGCGGCGAGTGCGCTCTTGAGGATGAGGTTGTAGCAGCGTGAAATGAACTCACGTTTGGGGCCGCGCACCACGCGCGCGCCTCGCGCGAGCCGGCTGCCGATGGCGAGGTCCGAGTGACCGGACAGCAGCGGCGCCACGAGCGGCTGCAGGGCGGCGAGGTCGGTGGAGAGGTCGACGTCCATGTAGGCCAGCACCTGGGCGTCCGAAGTGGACCAGACGGCGTTGAGCGCGCGGCCGCGGCCCTTCTCGTCGAGGTGGTGGACCTCGACCTGGGCGAACTCTCTCGCGAGCCGCTCGGCGACGGGGAGCGTCTTGTCGGTGCTCGCGTTGTCCGCGATGGTGATGCGGTAGGCGTAGCCGGCGTGCTCCTCGAGGTGCGCGTGCAGCCGGCGGATGCAGGGCTCCAGGTCGGTTTCCTCGTTGTACACCGGGATCACGACGTCGAGCACCGGCTGCGGCCCACCGAGGCCGACCGGCGTCGACCCGGGCCGGGGCTGCGGCACTTCCGCCTTGGCCCCGGTTCCGGTTCCGTTTCGGGAGGGTGCGGTGGCGTTCATGGGAGCCATCGTTCGGCTCCCGGCTTTGGCCGGCTTGTGGCGCCGCTGTGGGGCGCCTGTGGGTCGGCTCCCGATCGGGTGATCTTGAACGGCTGGGGGTTGCTCGTAGGATGGGCCGATGCTGTTCGAGGCACGGCTGCGGGAAGGCATCCACGCGGGGCGCGTGACCGTGATGGTGCGCAGGTGGGCGCGCAACAAAGCGATCGCCGGGCACCGGTACCGGACGGGCGTCGACCTCATCGAGGTGGAGCACGTCGACGAGGTGGCCGTCGAGGATCTGACGGACGAGGACGCCGTGGCGGCCGGCTACGCGGATGTGGCGGAGCTGGTCGCGAACCTGCGTGGGGACGAGTCGGTGCCGTTGTACCGGGTGTCGTTCCACGTGGTGCAGGGCGGGGATCCGCGGGACACGCTGGCGGCGGACGCGGCACTGTCGGGTTCGGACGTCGAGGCGATTTCCGCGCGGTTGACGAGGTTTGACGCTTCGGGTCCGGATGGGCCGTGGACGAGGGCGGTGCTGGAGGCGATCGAGGCGAACCCGGGGCTGCGGGCGGGGACGCTGGCCGAGCAGCTGGGGTGGGCGGAACTGCTGGTGTTCAAGCGGTCCGTGCGCAAGCTGAAGGACCTGGGCCTCACGCTCTCGCTCGAGGTGGGGTACCGGATTTCGCCGCGGGGCGGGGCTTATCTCAGGTTGTCAGGTCGTACACGGTGACACCGTCCACTGTGGTCGCCTGGTAGGTGTCGGCGACCCAGGTGGCGATCTGCCGGGCGTCGTCGCTGCCGGAGCTGCCCTGCATCAGGAGGCCGTCGCCGAGGAAGTAGTGGATTTGTCCATTGTGGACGTACTGCTGGAACTGGGCGAGGGTCGGGTACGGGTCGGTGCCGTTGAAGCCGCCGACGGCGAGGACCGGGAGGCCGCCGGCGAGCTGGTAGCCGGCGGCGTTGTTGGAGCCGACGGTGGCGGCGGTCCAGGTGTGGCCGGGGGTTTCGAGGAGTGCGGTGAGGTTCGGGCCGGGGGTGGCGGTGCCGAGGAGGCCGCCTGCTCCGCCTGGTCCGCCTCGTCCGCCTGGTCCTCCGAAGCCGCGGCCGGTCGCGGGGCCGGCTGACGGGATGGCGCCGCTGTGGGGAGTCGCGGCGGTGGCGACCGTGTAGGCACCGGTGGCGGCCAGGAGCGTCACCAGGCCCAGGACCGCGAGCCCCCGCGCGGCGGTGCGGCCGAGCTGGTTGACGAAGAACACCGCCACGGCCGCGAGCAGCCCGGCGACCAGGATCGCGGGCGCGAGCCACGGCTGCCAGGACGGTTCGCGGATGAGCAGGACGTACGAGGTCACGGCCGTGAGCGCGAGGCCGCCGCTGAGCACGCCCGCCGCGGCGGGGTCGTCGCGCAGGCGCCACAGCTGCACCAAGGCCGTGCCGACGAGCGCCGCGACGGCCGGGGCCAGCGCGACCGTGTAGTACGGGTGGATGATGCCGCCCATGTAGCTGAAGACGAGCGCCGTGACCAGCAGCCAGCCGCCCCAGATCACGAGCGCCGCGCGGCTTTGGTCGCTGCGCCGGGCGCGGCGCGTGAACCACAGGCCGGCGCCCAGCGCAAGCAGCGCGGCCGGGAGCAGCCACGCGATGCCGCCGGCCATTTCGCTGCCGAACAGCCGGAAGAGGCCCGTGGTGCCCCAGCCGCCGCCGCGTCCGCCGCCGACGCTGCCGGTCTCGTCGCCGGTGATGCGGCCGAAGCCGTTGTAGCCGAAGGTGAGGCCGAGGAGGCTGTTGTCCTGGGAGCCGCCGATGTAGGGCCGATCCGCGGCGGGCCACAGCGCGACGACGGCGAGGTACCAGCCCGCCGAGACGACGACGGCGCCCAGCGCGCCGGCCAGGTGGAGGACGCGTTTGCCTGCCGGGGTCGGCGCGGCGATCAGATACGCCAGCCCCAGCGCGGGCAGCACGAGAAACGCCTGGAGCATCTTCGCGAGAAACCCGAACCCGACGGCCACCCCGGCCAACGCGAGCCACCTCGGACTGGCCTTCTCGATCGCCCGCACCGTGCAGTAGGCGGCGGCGATGAGCAACAGGACGAGCAGTGCGTCGGGATTGTTGAACCGGAAGATCAACGCGGCGGCCGGCGTGAGGCTCAGGATCGCCCCGGCCAGCAGCCCCGCCGCGGCTCCCGAGGTGCGGCGGACGGTCGCGTAGAGCAGATAAGTCGACCCGACCCCCATCAGCGCCTGCGGCACGAGCACGCTCCACGCGTTCACCCCGAACAGGCGCGTCGCCAGCCCCATCACCCAGAGCGCCGCGGGGGTCTTGTCGACGGTGATGCCGTTGGCCGCGTCGCTCGACCCGAAGAACCACGCCTTCCAGCTCTGCGCCCCCGCCTGGGCGGCCGCGGAGTAGAACGCGTTGGCCCACCCGGAGGCGCTCAGGTCCACCAGGTACCCCACCGCCGTCCCCGCGAGCAGGACGGCCAACGCCGGCCCCACCCACCGGGGCCGGCTGACATCCGCCGGCCTGGGCTGCGCGGCGGGAATCGCGACTGCGGTCATGACAGCCACCCTGGCGCCCCCGCCTGGGCCGGGCATGTGGACACCCTGTGTACCCCCTGTGCGACGCGACGTCACAGCGTGAGCGGACATCACGGGTGGTAGGGGGAGGATTCAGGCTTCGATCTGCGCGGGCTCGCGGGCGCGTTGCACAGGGACGCGAACTCGGTGCGGCGGGGCGTGCTGCGGCTTCGACGGTCGTCGCGGGTCACGAGTGCGGTCGCCGTGGCGTCAGGCTTTTGTGCCGCGGGCTTTGCTTGTGCGCTGTGCCGGACGGCGGTCGCACGGCGAACTCGGGGCGGGCGTGCTGTGGACGACGGTGGTCCGGGGCTTTCCCGCGAGCTTTCGCCGCCGCGTCAGGCTTCGATCTGCGCCACGGGCTCGCCCGTGCGCTGGGCCGGCACGGCGACCGGCAGCCGGACGGCGAACTCCGTCCGCCCGGGGATGCTGTGCACCTCGATGGTCCCGTGGTGCGCCACCAGGACGGCCGCGGCGATGGCCATGCCGAGGCCGGTCGAGCCGGCGGCGCGGGAGCGGGAGGAGTCGCCGCGGGCGAAGCGTTCGAAGACGGCCGGGAGGAGGTCCGGGGGGATGCCGGGGCCGTTGTCGGTGACGGTGATGACGGCGGTGCCGTCGGCGGAGCGGGCCAGCGACGTCACGACGGTGGTGCCGGGCGGGGTGTGGACGCGGGCGTTGGCCAGCAGGTTGGCCAGGACCTGGTGGAGGCGCTGGACGTCGCCCTGCACGAGCACGGGGGAGTCGGGCAGGCGGAGCTCCCAGTGGTGCGAGGGGCCGGCCACGTGGGCGTCGCCGACGGCGTCCGCGACGAGGCGGGCCAGGTCGACTTCGGCGACGTCCAGGGGGCGGCCCGCGTCGAGGCGGGCGAGGAGCAGGAGGTCTTCGACCAGCGTCGTCATGCGGTCGGCTTCGGATTCGATGCGGGCCAGGGACCGGGCGACGTCCGGGGGCACGTGCATGCGGCCGCGGCCGGCGAGTTCGGCGTAGCCGCGGATGGCGGCGAGGGGCGTACGCAGCTCGTGGCTGGCGTCGGCGACGAAGCGGCGTACGCGCATTTCGCTGGCGTGCCTCGCTTCGAGCGCGGCGGAGATGTGGCCGAGCATGAGGTTGAGCGCGGAGCCGACCTGGCCGACTTCCGTGCGCGGGTCGGTGTCGCCGTCGGGGACGCGCACGGACAGGTCCACGTAACCGCGGTCCAGCGGCAGCTCGGACACGCGGGCGGCCGTCGCGGCGACGCGGTCGAGCGGGCGCAACGTCCGCCGCACCGCGAACGCGCCGATGAACGCCGCACCCGTGACACCGGCGGCCGCGACGCCGAAGAGGATCAAGCCGACGGTGAGCAGCGTCTGCTGCACTTGTTCCAGCGGCACGCCGGTCACCACCACGCCGTCGGGGATCGGGGTCGCGGTGAGGCGGTAGTCACCGAGGTCGCCGACGGTGCGCGAGTACGCCCGGCCGTCGGCCGGCAGGCTCTGCAACGCCGCGAGCTGGTCGTCGGTGAGCGTGACGCGCTGGCCGTGCTGGGAGAGCGAGCCGCCGTCGATGAGCCGGCCGCCGGAGAAGTGGGCGTTGACGGTGCCGGCGCCCTGCCCGGGCGCGTCGAGCGGGTTGTGGCCGCCCAGCGGCCCGCCGTGCGTCGCGAAGTCCTGCGCGCGCCCGGCGGCGGCGTAGAGCTGCCCGTCGGTCTGGTCGATGAGGAACGCGCGCAACGCGAACTCGCTCACCACCCCGATCACCAGGCACACCAGCGACAGCAACGCCACGATCGCCACGGTCAGCTTCACACGCAACGACAGCCGCCCGAAGCGGGTCCTCGCGCGCTGAGTCATGCCACGAGCGTGCGGGCGCCGGGTGTGGGCCGCATGTGTGCTGCCTGTGAGCCCGCTGTGATGTCGGGTGTCCGAAAAGTCGGGGTCACAGCCGGGGCTGACGGCAGCCACAGCCCCGACACAGGGTCCGCCTCGACGGTTGGTGGTCATTCCCCTTCAGCCGTAAGGAGCACACGATGCCTGAACAGTCCACTCAGGACACCACCCCCACCTGGGGCGCCGTGTCGAACCGCCCGGCTCCGGAGGGCGCAACGCCGAGCAACCCGGAGCCGAACGGCGCCGCGCCGAGCAGCCCACAATCGAAGCGCGCGACGCCGAGCAACCCGCGGCGCAAATGGGTCGCCGGCGGGGTCGCCGCAGTGGTCGCCGTCGGCGGCGGCGCCGCGATCTGGATCGCGAGCAGCTCCGCCGACGCCGGCACGGCCACCGCCGCAGGCCCGGGCGGCTTCGGCACCGGCGGCCCCGTCGGCTCTGGCGGCCCCGCTGGTGCCCTCGGCCAAGCCCTCCACGGCGAATTCACCACCACCGACGACACCGGCGCCTACGTGACGAAATTCCTCCAGACCGGCAACGTCACCGCCCTCTCCGCCACCTCCCTCACCACCCGAAGCGACGACGGCTTCACGAAGACCTACACCCTCGACTCCACCACCGCCACGGGCATCACCACCGGCGAGAAGGTCACCGTCATCGCCACCACCACCGGCGACACGGCCACCGCCACCTCCGTCACGGAAGCCATGGACGGCCCGCCGTCACAGTAAGGTCCGCGGGCGTCGCTCAATCCGCGCACGACCGAACCGGCAGGGCTGGCCTCGACCGGCAGCGATGGCCGGCCCGCCTTCATGTCGGCACCTCATCGCGGAAAGGTCTGCGCGGTGCAACACCGAAGGCCGGGACGGGCGAGCGGCGGAAACACCTGGCGCCCGCTAACCGGCAGCGACCGGTGGCGCGCGGTCATGGCACCGTCGCAGTGGAGGCTTGCGCGACGCGATGCAACCAAGAGCAAGATCGGCGAGCGAGTGGCGCCCGCTGGCGACGGCCTGTGTCTGGCCGTCGCCACACGCCTTGCGGTTGTCTCAGCGCATCCCGGGCGCGGCAAGCGCTTGCGCGGCGCACGACGGCCGAAACGGGAGCTTGCCGGGCCAGGCAAGAGTCAGTCAGGGGCCATCGCCGCAGTGGTGTCAGGTTGAGGCACGGGCGTGCGCGGAACAAGGCCGCCGCAAGGCAGACATGCGTGAGCGGCTGCCCGAGTCAGGAAGGAGCCGCCGAAGACCCACCCTCACAGTAATTCCCGAGCCGCCGCAAGAGCTTGCGAAGCATACGACCGTCCAAACAAGACAACATGCACCAGCAACGGAAACAGCTGATGCAGCCCCACCCGCGACCGCCACCCATCACCCAGTGGCGCGGCCGCGTCGTAAGCCGCGAGCACCTCCTCCAGGTGCGGGCAGCCGAACAGCCGGAGCATCGCGAGATCCGTCTCACGATGCCCACCGTGGGCGGCCGGATCGATGAGGCAGGCGCCGCCGGGAGTCCACAGGACGTTGCCGTTCCACAGATCCCCGTGTAGCCGCGCGGGAGGCTCGGCGGGGCCGGCGACGGCAGAAAACCGCGAACAAGCCCGTTCGAACACGCGCGCCTCGGCAAGATCCAGCACCCCGCCGTCCACCGCCAGACGCACGTACGGCAGGACCCGCTGCTCCGCATACCACTGCGGCCACTCGGCGCCTGTCACGTTCGCCATCGGGGCCGACCCGATCCACGCCGACACCGGGCCACCCGGAGGCGGTGAGCCGAAAGCCGGCGCCCCGGCCGAATGCAGCCGGGCCAGACCGGCCCCGAACGAACGCGCCGCAGCCACCGTCCGGGCGGAAACCGCAACCCGATCCAGAACCAGCCAATCGGAGTCATAGCCCCGCACGCCGACCACCGGCACTGCGTCAGCCGAAGCCAGCCACCGCAACCCCGAAGCCTCCGCGACAGCCGCACCGGGTGCGTGCTTCACCACCACCCACCCGTCGGCCACCTCGGCCTCCACCAAGGAGCCCGACGAGCGCGTCCGCACCACCTCGAGACCCGTCAGCCGGGTGACCACCTCAACAGCACTCACCGGTCGTAATCGACCGCCAGCTCGGGCGTCGTCGGGCGGGCGCGGCAGGTCAGGATCCGGTTGTCCGCCACGTCGGCCTCGGTGAGCGCGTACTGCACGTCCATGTCCACCCGCCCGCGCACCAGCTTCGCGACGCAGCTGCCGCACGCGCCGCCCGTGCAGGAATACGGCACGTCGAGGCGCGCGCGCAAGGAAGCGTCCAGGACGGTTTCGCCGGGCTTGGTCACGATGTCCGTCACGTGCCGCCCGACGGTGACCGACAGGGTGGCCGGCGAACCTTCCGGGCGGCGCGCCGGGGCGCCGGCGAAAAGCTCGAACTGCACGTCCTCGTCAGGCACGTAGGCCTCGTGCAGGGTGCGGCGCGCCATGTCGAGCAGGCCGCGCGGGCCGCAGAGGAACCACTGGTCGACCTTGGCCGGGTGGAGGCGGTTCTGCAGCAACGCGCGCAGCCGGGTGGCGTCGAGGCGGCCGCTGCGGTAGCGCTCGTGGGAGATGGCGAGTGCCTCGCCGACGGTGTCGAAGTGGCGCACCGGACGGTGGGCGTGCAGATCGGGATCCCGTTCGTCGGTGCGGAAGTGGACCACGTGGAGCCGGCCGGCCCACTCGCGGGCCAGCGTGCTGATCTCGTCGGCGAACATCGTCGTCGCGCCGGAAGTGTTGACGTACAACAGAGTTGCGCGGCTGTGGGCCTCCGCGCGCAGGGCGCTGGACAGGATCGACAGCACCGGCGTGATCCCGCTGCCGGCCGCCAGCAAGACGTAGTGCGCCGAGCGATCGGGGCACGGCGAAAGCGTGAAGCCGCCCGAAGGAGGCAGGACTTCGAGGACGTCGCCCGGCTTCAGCCGCGAAGTCGCGAACGACGAGAAAGTGCCGCCCCCACGGCGTTTCACCGCGATCTGCAACGACGTCGAACCCGCGGGGGAGCACACGGAATACGTGCGCCGCACCACGGTGCCGTCCACCGTCGTGCGCACGACCACGTGCTGGCCGGGCACGTGGCGGAACGTCTCGGCCAGCTCCGCGGGCACGTCGAACGTGATCACCACCGCGTCCTGGGCGATCGGCGCCACGGACCGGACCCGCAACGCGTGGAAGCGCCGCGGCCCGCGCCGCAACGGTTCCGGCGCGGGCTCCTTCTCGAAGCACTCGGTGAGCCGCCGCCACGCGCGGTACTCCGCGGCCGTCAGCTCGCGGCCCCACGCCGTGGTGATCGGGACTTCGCGCGCCAGGTACGCGTCGCGGTTGTCGTTCCACGCGCGCACGTAGCGGTAGAACGGGATCGCCGGGTGAAGGTGGTGCACCAGGTGGTAGTTCTGGTACAGCATGATCGGCGTCATCAGCCACTCCAGCCCCACGCGCACCCGCGTGGCACCGAAGCGGTTCTCCGCCAGGCCGTGGTGGGGCAGCCAGTCGAACCACCACGCCAGCAGCGCGAGCCCCAGCCGCTGCGGGATCAGGTAGACCACCAGCAGCTCCCAGCCGTGGCCGCACGCGACCACGGTCACCACCATCGCGGCGAACGCCACCAGCGCCACCAGCGTCTCCGCGCGCTCGGCGCGGGGCCGGCCGTGCACGCGGCCGGAGTAGAAGCGCACGTACCAGAAGTCGATCGTCAGCCACCGGAACGGCAGCTGCCACCACGGGCCCTGTGACGTCCACGCGTCGGGATCGGTGCTCGCGTCGGCGTTGGTGTTGCGGTGGTGCTCGAGGTGGATGAACCGCAGGAACGGGAACGAGCCGTACGCGGCCACGAACAGCATCGCCAGCCGGCCGAGCACCTCGTTGAGCCACGTGAGCTTCCCGGCCGCGTGGTGGGCCGACTCGTGGGCGACGGTGAACATCGTGAACGTGACGAGCGCGTGCAGCGGGATCGTCACCCACAGTGGCGAGAAGCCGCACAACAGCAGCCACGTGGCCGTGCCCCACACCGCCAGGCCACCCGCGAACAGGGCGAGCGTGGGCAGCGACGCGGGCGCGAGCGGGATCCGGGGACTGGGCACGGCGGCGCGCTCGGGCGCCGCAGGCTGTTCCCCGGCGCCGAGCCGGCTGTCGACGACGGGCATCGAGCGGTCTCCTCGGTCGATCGCTCCTGGCCAAGCGCTGACAACTTAGACAACCGCACGGGGTTTGTAAATCGGTTTGGCACGGATTCAGGGGTGCGTCCTGGTCAGTGGCTGCGCAGGCCGTCGTCGCTAAGCTCGCTTCCCGTGAAATCCGGTGTCGCCGAGGAGTCCCCGGGGCGCGAGCGCTCGCGGGAGCGGCTGCTCGCGGCCGCGGCCGAGCTGACCAGCACGGGCGGCTGGGCGAACCTCACGATGGGCCGGCTCGCGGCCGACCTCGACGTGAGCCGCCAGACCGTCTACAACGAGGTGGGTTCCAAAGCCGGGCTCGCCGAGGCCCTCGTGCTGCGCGAGACCGACAAGCTCGCCGGCACCGTCGGCCAGATCCTCGCGCACCACCCGGGCGACGCGGCCGAGGCCGTCACCGCCGCGTTCTGCCACATCGTGGAGGCCGCGCGCGTGAACCCGCTGCTGAAGACCGTGCTGGGCGGCCAGGACGGCGACGAGCTGCTACCGCTCATCACCACGCGTTCGCAGGCCGTGCTGGAGCGCGCCGTGACCGCGGTGACGCCCGTGCTGCGGGCGCAGTACCCGGAACGCGGGCTGTCGGAAGCGGAGTGGTCCGTCTTCGCCGAGACGTTCGTCCGGCTCCTGCTCAGCCGCGTGGTGCAGCCCGGCGGGCCGGTCGAGCGGACGGCCACGAATGTGCGCTGGGTGCTCGGGCGGATGCTCGACCGCTGATCGGGAGGGGTGTCAGGGTGCCCCCGACCAGGTCCGGTGAGGCGAAGGGCCTAGACTCGGTCGTCCCGGTCGGCAGGTGACCGGGACCGTCCCGAGGGACTGTCCAACCCCCATTGTTTACCGCTCGAGGAGAAGACCTTGAAGAGCACCGTCGAGCAGCTCAGCCCGACGCGAGTCAAGATCAATGTCGAGGTGCCGTTCGACGAGCTCAAGCCGAACTTCGACCGCGCCTACCGCAAGATCGCCGAACAGGTGCGCATCCCGGGCTTCCGGCCCGGCAAGGCGCCCGCTCGCGTCCTGGAAAGCCGGATCGGCCGTGCGCCGGTGCTCGACGAGGTCGTCAACGAGGCCATTCCGGCCAAGTACATCGAGGCCGTCCGCGCCGGCGAGGTCCGCACCCTGGGCCAGCCGGAGTTCGAGGTGACCAAGCTCGAGGACCGCGACGTCCTGGAGTTCAGCGCCGAGGTCGACGTGCGGCCGGAGATCGCGCTGCCCGACCTCGAAGGCCTCGAGGTGAGCGTCGACGACGTCGAGACCACCGACGCGGAGGTCGACGAGCAGCTCGACGAGCTGCGCGCCCGCTTCGGCACCCTGACCGGTGTCGAGCGCCCGGCCGAGAACGGCGACTTCGTGTCCATCGACCTGTCGGCCACGGTCGACGGCAAGGCCGTGGAGGAAGCCTCCACCACCGGCCTGTCCTACGAGATCGGCTCCGGCCAGCTCGTGGACGGCATCGACGAGGCGATCGTCGGCGCGAGCCAGGGCGAGACGAAGACCTTCACCACCAAGCTCGTGGCCGGCGAGTTCGCCGGGCAGGACGCCGAGGTCACCGTCACCCTGCAGTCGGTCAAGCAGCGCGAGCTGCCGGAGGCCGACGACGAGTTCGCGCAGCTCGCGAGCGAGTTCGACACCATCGACGAGCTGAAGAGCGACCTTCGCGAGCGTCTCGGCCGCGTGAAGAAGATGCAGCAGGGCGTGCAGGCGCGCGACAAGGTCCTCGACATCCTCCTGGAGCGCACCGAGGTGCCGATCCCGGAGAAGGTGCTCGAGGCCGAGATCGAGAACCGCAAGCACGACGCCGTGCACCCGTTCGACCACGACGAGCAAAAGTTCGCCCAGGCGCTCGAGGCCGAAGGCCGTACCCTGGACGAGTTCAACGCCGAGGTCCAGGAGGAGTCGGAGAAGGCGGTGCGCACCCAGCTGCTGCTGGACACCATCGCCGACAACGAGAAGACCTCCGTCAACGACGGTGAGCTCACCGAGCGCATCATGTACCAGGCCCAGCGCTTCGGCATCAGCCCGGACGAGTACGTGCAGCGCGCCCAGCAGTCGGGCCAGCTGACCGCGATCTACGCCGACGTGCGCCGCGGCAAGGCGCTGGCGTCGGTGGTCCGGGGCACGACCGTGAAGGACGCCTCGGGCGCGGAGGTCGACCTGACCGAGCTGTTCGGTGCCGACGAGGCCGACGCCCCGGCCGGCGACGAGACGCAGGTCACCGAGGAAGCGGCCGCGACCCCTGCGGAGTGACGCTGTGAGCGAACTTGGGCGGTGTCGGGCATTCCGCACCGCCCGAGTTCGTTAGGGTCGGTTGCAAGATCTCAAGCATCTGAACACGACAGCGGTGGCCGACACGACGAAGGGCCGCCGCCGGCGAAAAAGGCAGGCAGACGTGAAGCAGCACATGCCCGAGGGGCGGACCGGCACCTCCGGACTCACCCTCACCGACTCGGTCTTCGAGCGGTTGCTCCAGGAGCGCATCGTCGTCCTCGGCTCCGAGGTCAACGACGAGATCGCCAACCGGATCACCGCGCAGCTGTTGCTGCTCGACGCGGACGACGGTGAGTCCGACATCCGGTTCTACATCAACTCGCCGGGTGGCTCGGTCACCGCCGGGTTCGCCATCTACGACACCATGCAGCTGATCCGCCCGGACGTCGCCACGTACGCCATGGGCATGGCGGCCTCGATGGGGCAGTTCCTGCTCTCGTCGGGCACGCCGGGCAAGCGGTACGCGCTCCCGCACGCCAGGATCCTGATGCACCAGCCGTCGGCGGGTGTCGGCGGTACCGCGTCCGACATCGCGATCCAGGCGGATCTGTACAACAAGTGGAAGCAGGAGCTCGCCCGCATCACGGCCGAGCAGACCGGGCAGACCACCGAGCAGATCGTCAAGGACGGCGACCGCGACCGCTGGTTCACGGCGCAGGAGGCGAAGGATTACGGCTTCGTCGACCACGTGCTGTCGGCCGGCATCACCTCGAACAACTGAGCGCGAAGCACACAGGAGACCTCTCATGAGCAATTACCGGCTCCCGGGTGACTTCCGGGCTCCGCAGACTCCGCAGTCGCGGTACATCCTGCCGTCGTACGTCGAGCGGACCAGCTACGGCGTCAAGGAGTCCAACCCGTACAACAAGCTGTACGAGGAGCGGACGATCTTCCTCGGCGTGCAGGTGGACGACGCGTCGGCCAACGACGTGATGGCCCAGCTGCTGCACCTCGAGCACGAGGACCCGGACCGCGACATCAGCATCTACATCAACTCCCCGGGTGGGTCGTTCACGTCGCTGATGGCGATCTACGACACCATGCAGTACATCCGCCCGGACATCTCCACGGTGTGCCTCGGCCAGGCCGCTTCGGCCGCCGCGGTGCTGCTGGCGGCCGGCACGCCGGGCAAGCGCATGGCGCTGCCCAACGCGCGCGTGCTGATCCACCAGCCGGCCACCGAGGGCACCTACGGGCAGGTCTCGGACCTGGAGATCCAGGCCAACGAGATCCAGCGCGTGCGCCGCCAGATGGAGGTCATCCTGGCGAAGCACACGAACAAGGAGCCCGACCAGATCAGGGCCGACATCGAGCGGGACAAGATCCTGACCGCCGACGAGGCCAAGGCCTACGGCCTGATCGACGAGGTCCTTCCGTACCGGAAGGCCTCCGCCAACTGATCACGGGGCCGGTGCGTGTCGAATCGGCGACACGCACCGGCTCTCTGGTCTAGTGTCGACCTCTGACGTGCCTTCTCCTCGCCCGGGTGTTCCCGCTCGCGGCTTCGGACGGGTACCGTCAGTGGCAGTGCGTGAAGCTCCGGTCGGTCGGCGCGAAAGCAGCCGGCTCCCGGTCGGAGCGGCAAGACAGTGTCAGGTGCGTACCGCGCACCGGAGGGGACGAGGTCAACGGCCATGGCACGGATCGGTGACGGCGGCGACCTGCTGAAGTGTTCTTTCTGCGGGAAGAGCCAGAAGCAGGTGAAGAAGCTCATTGCCGGCCCCGGGGTCTACATCTGCGATGAGTGCATCGACCTCTGCAACGAGATCATCGAAGAGGAGCTGGCCGAAGCCGGCGAGGTGAAGCTCGACGAGCTTCCCAAGCCCGCGGACATCCGCGAGTTCCTCGAGCAGTACATCATCGGCCAGGACGACGCGAAGAAGACGCTCGCGGTCGCGGTGTACAACCACTACAAGCGCATCCAGGCCGACGACAAGGCCGGGCCGAAGGACTCCAAGGACGAGCCCGTCGAGCTGGCGAAGTCCAACATCCTGATGCTCGGGCCGACCGGTACCGGCAAGACCTACCTGGCGCAGACGCTCGCGAAGCTGCTGAACGTGCCGTTCGCCATCGCGGACGCCACGGCGCTGACCGAGGCCGGCTACGTGGGTGAGGACGTCGAGAACATCCTCCTCAAGCTGATCCAGGCCGCCGACTACGACGTGAAGCGCGCCGAGACGGGCATCATCTACATCGACGAGGTCGACAAGATCGCCCGCAAGTCGGAGAACCCGTCGATCACGCGCGACGTGTCGGGCGAGGGCGTGCAGCAGGCGCTGCTGAAGATCCTCGAGGGCACCACGGCGTCGGTGCCGCCCCAGGGCGGGCGCAAGCACCCGCACCAGGAGTTCATCCAGATCGACACCACGAACGTGCTGTTCATCGTGGCCGGTGCGTTCGCGGGGCTCGAGAAGATCATCAACGAGCGCGTCGGCAAGCGCGGCCTCGGCTTCGGCGCGGAGATCCGCACCAAGGCCGAGATCGAGGGCAGCGACGTCTTCTCCGAGACGATGCCCGAGGACCTGATCAAGTTCGGCCTGATCCCGGAGTTCATCGGCCGCCTCCCGGTGGTCGCCACGGTGAACCACCTGGACAAGGAGTCGCTGGTCTCGATCCTCACGCAGCCGCGCAACGCCCTGGTGAAGCAGTACAAGAAGCTCTTCGAGATGGACAACGTCGAGCTGGAGTTCACCAAGACGGCGCTCGAGGCCATCGCCGACCAGGCGATGCTGCGCGGCACGGGTGCCCGCGGTCTGCGTGCGATCATGGAGGAAGTCCTCCAGCCGGTCATGTACGACATCCCGAGCCGCGACGACGTGGCGAAGGTCGTGATCACCGAGCAGACCGTGCGGGAGAACGTGAACCCCACGATCGTCGCGCGGCAGCCGTCCCGGCGGGCTCGCAGCGAGCGTGGTGAGAAGTCGGCCTGAGCCGTTAGCCGATCGGCTTGAGCCGTTTGCGGGAGTCCGCTGCCAGGCTGTTCGCGGCACGCGCGATAATGGACAGGATGACAACCGTGCCGCTGACCGCAGCCCCAGGGGACAACGCCACCACGTCGGTGCCGGACGTGGATGACGCCGCTTCGCCCCCGCCGGCCTCGAACGATGCCCCGTCGGTGGGTATCGTCGAGCTGAGTGAACGCGTCGTCGCGTCGATCCTGACGCGCGTCCCCTGGCTGTACCGCGCGGGCAACATCATGCTGGCTGTCTTCGCGGTCGTCTGCCTGGTGGCGGTGGGCACGAGGCTGTCGGCGCTGCCGCTGATCCCGCTGCCGCTGTTCGCGTTGGCCTGGTACTTCCTCCGCTTCCTGCGCGCCGCGGACACCCGCCGGCTGCAGCTGCGGTGGGCCCTGCTGACGGCACTGGCGACGATGGTGGGGTTCTGGCTGATCTCGGTCGTGGCTCGGTGGGTTTCTTCCTGAAGCTCGCGCTGAGCGGCTGAGCGATCGGCACAGCAGCCGGCCGAGGTGATGCGTGCTGCGAGTTCACGCCCGGGAGGCCGGGCCCACGGGCCAGGCTGATCGGTTTCGTGTTGCGCGGCTGAAGGCGAGCGGGCTGGATGGCGGGATGAGCTTCCTGAACCAGCCCGACGACGAGCGTTCCGACGAGTTCGGCCTCGGCCCGCGCCGGACCGGGCTGTCCGGCTCCGAGGTGTTCCGGGGGAGTGCGCTCGCGGCGCCGAAGCTGTACTGGTCGCTGGGCGGGCTGGCGGGCTTGTTCGTGGTGTTCGCGCTCGTCGTGGCGGTGCGGCGTGGCGACCTGGGGGCGGTGTGGCCGGTGTTGCCGTTCGTGGTCACGCTGGGGGCGCTGTGGCGGGCGCGTACCGTGCGGGACCTGCGCGGGCTGGCGTGGTGCAGTGGCCTCGCGGCGGGTGGGTTGGTGACCGGGTTGATCGTGCTGGTGCTGGTCGCTCGGAGCTGATCTCGAGCGGGGCGTCCGTCGCTTTTGGATCGCCCGGAAGCCGGCTCGTCCTGGTGAAGCGGATTTCCCTTGCTGCACAACCGTTATCCGGTAACAACGTCGTCCGCGATTGCGTCGCGGGCATAGTTGCCATGGGTTGTATGCGTCAGCCGCGGCGCTGACTCTGCCGTCGCACGCCGCCGCGCCGGCCGCGGTGGTCGGGACCGACCTGGTGCTGTCGACGCCGGAGCGGATGGTGGCCGGCGTCGCGCCGGAGCTGCGCGTGCTGCGGCCGCTGCCGTACTACCTGTCCGGCACGCCCGCCAGAACTTCGACAAGGGCCACAAATGGCTGCGTGAGCAGGTGATGAGCGCGATCGCGTGACTTCACACCGCGCGGGGCACGTGCTTCCCGACGAAGCTCACCAGGCTCGGCACGACGGAGTGGAAGAACGTGTCGCTGTGGATGCCCTTCGCCGTGTAGCCGATGGCCGGGTGGGTGGCCGCGATGTAGCGGCGGACGCCGGTGATGAAGGAGTCCTCCGTGCCGCACCACAGGGCCGTCGGGATGCCGCGTAGCGCGGTGAGGTGGCGCAGCGGGTCGAGTGACGTCCAGTCCGTCTGGCCCGTGAAGATGTGGCGCTTGGCCATCTCGGGCCAGTTCGTGATCAACGCCGGCGAAATCGCCGCGACGGCCTCCGGCGGCTGGCGACGCTCCGCGCGGCGCCGGCCGTAGACCATCGCGCCGAAGCCGCCCATCGACACGCCTGCGCACGCGAACGGCAGGCCGTGCGCCCCGCCGAGGCCGCGCGCCGCGAGCCAGCGCGGGACTTCCTCCAGCAGCATCGCCATGGGGTCGTCGCCGGGGCGGACCTCGTGCCAGTAGTTGTCGCCTCCGTCGACGGCGACGTAGCCGTGCGCGGGCACGGCCTTGCGCGCGACGTCCGCGGCGAGCTGCTTGAGCAGACCACTGGGGGCGGCGCTGCGGGCGTTTCCGTGCAGGCCGTGGAGCATGAGCGACATCGGCAGCCCGGCCGGCGGCTTCTTGCTCGGCAGGAACAGCACCAGATCCACGTCGCGGCCCCGCGCGGCGGAATGCACCCGCTCGACGCGCAACGAGCCGACCTGCGTGACCGGCGACCCGGCGGTGACCCCGAGGACCTCCAGCGCCTGCCCGAGCGGCGACAGCCCCGCCGCGGTCGCCGCCGCCACCCCGGCGACACCCAGGCCGGCCACCCCGGCGACCAACGCCGTGCGCCGGCTGACGCGGCCGCTCATGCGGCACCGCCGGCGAGGCCTCGGGCGCTCAGTCGGTCGAGCGGCGTCAGCCCCGCGGCAGCCGGCCCGGCGGAGAGCGCGGTGCGCCGGCTGGTGCGGCCGTTCACACGGCACCAGGGGCGAGGCTGGCGGCCTCGCCGTTCACCTGACGAGCCGCGTCGCGCTGACCGCGGGCACCGTGCTGCGGTCGGTTCGCCTACGAGCGCGCGGACGGTGCCGGTGGAACCGGAGCCTGGCAGCGAGTACCGGGGAGCAGTTGTTCGTCCGCCGACCGCGGCCTCCGGCCCGGCGATCCCGGCCGCGGTGCCGGCGGCGGGATTCACGCCGTCTCCGCGAAGGGGGAGACGTCGTTCATCCGAAGACCAGCACTGCCCGGCAGTCGCCCCGGAAGCGAGCACGACCCGGCGGTTCACCCCTCCGTCCACCTCGGCCTCCGTCCCGGACCACGCCACACTCACGAAACTCCCACCCACCTGGACGCAGCTCACCATCCGCGCGTTGCCGGGTGCCACCGATCATCGTGCAGAGTCCGCGGCCGCGGCGCCAGTTCTGAAAACCCGGGCCTTGCCAGTGTTCCATAACTCTGTTATCAATGAATAACACTGTTACGAAAGGACCGCGACCATGACCAACCAGTTCCTCGAAGGCAACTTCGCCCCCGTCACCCACGAGCACACCGCCACGCGGCTCGACGTGGCCGGGGAGCTGCCCGGCTACCTCGACGGCCGCTACCTGCGCAACGGGCCCAACCCGCTCGCGCGCCAAGACCCTGAGAGCTACCACTGGTTCCTCGGAGACGGCATGGTCCACGGCGTCCGCCTGCGGGACGGGCGGGCCGAGTGGTACCGCAACCGCTGGATCCGCACGCCGCACGTCGCGGGGTTGCTGGGGGAAGGCCCCGAAGCGCCCAACATGGGCATCGGGGCCAACACGAACGTCATCGGGCACGCCGGGCGCACGCTGGCGCTCATCGAGGGCGGCCTGCCGGCCTACGAGCTCACCGAGGAGCTCGACACCGTCGGCGCGTGCGACTTCGACGGCACGCTGCCCGGCGGCTACACAGCCCACCCCAAGCGCGACCCGGCCACGGGCGAGCTGCACGCCGTCACCTACACGTTCGGGCTGGGCAACCGCGTGCGGTACTCGGTCGTCGGCACCGACGGGCGGGCGCGGCGCGTCGTGGACATCGAGGTGACCGGCCAGCCGATGATGCACGACTTCTCACTGACCGAAAAACACGTGATCTTCTACGACCTGCCCGTGACCTTCGACCTCAACCAGACGCCGGCCCGCGTCGACGTGCCCGACCCGGTCACGGCGCGCTCCGGCCGGGGCGTGAGCTCACTGCCGTACCGCTGGAACCCCGAATACCCGGCGCGCGTCGGCGTGATGCCGCGCGACGGGGACAACGCGGACGTGCGCTGGTTCGACGTCGAGCCGTGCTACGTCTTCCACCCGCTCAACGCCTACGACGACGGTGACCGGATCGTCCTGCACGTCGTGCGCCACCCCAAGGTGTTCGACCACGGCGTGCACGGCCCGACCGAAGGCGAGCCGACACTCGACCGCTGGACCGTCGACCTCGGGGCGGGCAAGGTCCTCGAAGAGCGGATCGACGAGCACGGCCAGGAGTTCCCGCGCGTCGACGAGCGTCGCGTCGGGCGCGCGCACCGCTACGGCTACGCCGTGGCCGTCGACGGGCTCTCGAACCTCACCGGCGCCGTGTACAAGCACGACCTGCGCACCGGGACCGCCCAGCGGCACGGATTCGGGCCCGGCCGCGTGCCCGGCGAGTTCGTGTTCGTTCCGTCCCGTGTGGACGCTGCCGAGGACGAAGGCGTGCTCATGGGTTTCGTCTTCGACGCAGCCGCCCAGCGCAGCGACCTGACGTTGCTCGACGCGGGAACGCTGGAGCCCGTCGCGGCCGTGCACCTGCCCGACCGGGTGCCCCACGGCTTCCACGGCAACTGGGTGCCGATCGGCTAGCCCGAACGGCCTACGTCAGCACCCGCTGATCGCCCGTGTAGAGGTTCATGCTGTCGCCACGCAGGAAACCGATGAGCGTCATGCCGTTCTCCTCCGCCAGCTCAACGGCCAAAGAGGACGGAGCGGACACGGCGGCGAGCAGGCCGATCCCGGCCATCGCCGCCTTCTGCACCAGTTCGAACGAGGCCCGGCCGGAAACCAGCAGCCCGCAGTCGGGCGCGGGGATCCGGCCGGCTTGCACGGCCCACCCGAGCACCTTGTCCACGGCGTTGTGCCGCCCCACGTCCTCGCGCACGACCTCCAGCTCACCGTCCGGAGTGAACAGTGCGGCCGCGTGCAGCCCGCCGGTGGACTTGAACACCTTCTGTTGTTCCCGCAACGTATCCGGGAGCTTCACCAGCACGTCGGTCTTGACCTCGAACGGCGAGTCCGCGGGCGAGAAGCGGCTCTTCAGCTTCACGGCGTCGAGCGCGGCCTTGCCGCAGACGCCGCACGAGGACGTGGTGTAGAAGTTGCGCTCCACCCCGACATCCGGAGGTGCCACTCCGGGCGCGAGTGTCACGTCGAGCACGTTGTAGGTGTTGCGCCCCTGGTCGTCGACGCCGTCGCAGTAACGCGCGGCCGCGATGTCCTCGCGGGACCCGAGCACGCCCTCCGACAACAGGAAGCCGTGGGCCAGCTCGACATCGTGACCCGGAGTGCGCATCGTCACCGCGAGTGCTTTGCCGCCGACCCGGATCTCCAACGGCTCCTCGGCCGCCAGTGAGTCGGGGCGACGACGTTCACCGGTCGAGGAAATCCTCCGCACCGGTCGCCGGACGGTCACCCTGCCCATCTGTCCACCTTTCAACGGCCTTTGAAGACGTGCGCAGACGATCTACGACACCCAGCCGATGCAACGTCGGGGAATAAGTAATACATTCCCAGCATCACCTCACAGTTCGGAGGAGTCTGACGATGGCCCTCGGCTTCCTGGCCCGCTCTCGTATCGTCGCACCGCCCGGCTGGACCCGTTGGCTGGTCCCACCCGCAGCGCTCTCGATACATCTCTCGATCGGTCAAGCGTACGCATGGAGCGTGTTCAAAACGCCGCTCGAGAAAACCATGCACCTCTCGGGCACGGAGTCCGGGCTGCCGTTCCAGCTGGGCATCGTGATGCTCGGCCTGTCGGCGGCGTTCGGCGGCACGCTCGTGGAGAAGAACGGCCCGCGCTGGGCCATGTTCGTGGCGACGATCTGCTTCGGCGCCGGCTTCCTCGTGGCGGCGCTCGGCGTCGCCACCGGGCAGTTCTGGCTCGTGGTCGTGGGCTACGGCGGGATCGGCGGTATCGGCCTCGGGATCGGCTACATCTCACCGGTGTCGACGCTGATCAAGTGGTTCCCCGACCGGCCCGGCATGGCCACGGGCATCGCGATCATGGGCTTCGGCGGCGGCGCGCTCATCGCCTCGCCGTGGTCCTCGGCGATGCTCGGCTCGACGCCGACCGCGAGCGACATCGCGGTGGCGTTCCTGATCCACGGCATCGTCTACGCGGTGTTCATGACGATGGGCGTGCTGATCGTGCGCGTGCCGGCCGACGGGTGGAAGCCCGCCGGCTGGGAGCCGAAGGTCCTGGAGACCCGGAAGCTCGTCTCCACGCACAACGTCTCGGCCGCCAACGCGCTCAAGACACCGCAGTTCTGGTGCCTGTGGATCGTGCTGTGCCTCAACGTGACCGCCGGCATCGGCATCCTGGAGAAGGCCGCGCCGATGATCACGGACTTCTTCAAGGGCACCTCGGCTCCGGTCAGCACGGCCGCCGCCGCCGGTTTCGTCGCGATGCTCTCGCTCACCAACATGCTCGGCCGGTTCGTCTGGTCGTCCACTTCGGACCTGGTGGGGCGCAAGAACATCTACCGCTTCTACCTCGGCGTGGGCGCGGTGCTGTACCTGATCATCGCGCTGACCACGAACTCGTCGAAGCTGCTGTTCGTGCTGTGCGCGATGCTGATCCTCTCGTTCTACGGCGGCGGTTTCGCGACGCTCCCGGCGTACCTGAAGGACCTGTTCGGCAACTACCAGGTCGGCGCCATCCACGGCCGGCTGCTCACCGCGTGGTCGGTCGCCGGTGTGCTCGGGCCGCTGATCGTCGACGGCATCGCCGACAGCGAGAAGTCCGCGGGCAAGAGTGGTCCGGACCTCTACGCGACGTCGTTCTACATCATGATCGCACTGCTCGTGGTCGGCTTCATCGCCAACGAGTTCGTGCGGCCGGTCAAGGCGAAGTTCCACGAACCCGTGGCGAGCACCCAGGTGGGGAGTGAGGCGTGATGAGCGCACCGAACGTGGAAGGACGCCCGGCCGGGCGCACCGCGCTGCTCGTGGTCGCGTGGCTGTGGGTGCTGGTGCCGTTCGTGTACGGCGTTTACGAGCTGATCCTGAAGGTCATCGACCTGTTCAGCAGCTGATCGGTCACTTTCGCTCCGTGAGAACCCCCGGATCCTTCCGGGGGTTTTTCACTGGACAAATGGTCAAGAGTCGTTGACCATTGATCCTCGTGACTGGGGACGACTACGTTCCGCCCTCCGACAGCGTCGAGGTGCGGACCACTCAACAACTGCGCGCGGTGAACAACCTGGTGCGCCACCGCGTGCTCGCCGTGCTGCGCGACGGGCCCGCGACGATCACGCAGATCGCCGCACGCCTGGACCTCGCGAAAGGGAGCTCGAGCTATCACGTCCGGGTGCTGGAACGCGCCGGTCTGATCCACGTCGTCCGGACGCGCAAGGTGCGTGGCGTGGTGGAGCGCTACTACGGCATGGTCGCGAAGTCCGTGGTGCTGCCCGACCCGGCACCCGGCCAGCGGGACGTGTTGCTGCAGCACGCGATCGACGACCTGGCCACCGCCCCGGAGGGGGCGCGGTACGTGCGCATGGCGCACCTGCGCCTGGGGGAGTCCCGCTACGCGGAGTTCGAGTGCCGCCTGGGCGCGCTGCTCGACGAGATGCAGGCGGCCCGCGAACCGGACGAACCCGCCGCGACGGTCGCGGTGGCGTTCTTCCGGCCCGGCGAGGGGGCGGCGCGATGAGCGTGATGGTGCGTGTTCTCCGCCGCTCGGGTGCGGCGCCCAAGATGCCGCCCGCCTTCGCGCGGCTGTGGGGAGCGGCGACGGTGTCGGCGTTGGGGGACGGGGCGTATGCGGCGGCGCTGCCGTTGTTCGCGGTGGCGTTGAGCAAGGATCCCGTGGTGATCAGCCTGGTGTCGGTGGCGATGGTCTTGCCGCACCTGGTGGTGGGGCTGGTGGCGGGCGCGCTGGTGGACCGGTGGGACCGGCGGCGGACGATGTGGGTCGCGGATCTGTGGCAGGCGTTGTTGCTGGCCCTCGCGGTGGTGGCGGGGGCCGTCGGGGCGCTGGGGATCCCGGCGTTGCTGGCGCTGGCGTTCCTGCTGGGCGTGGGGGAGCTGTTCTTCGACGTGGCCTCGCAGGCCTACCTGCCGGACCTGCTCGGGCGCGACCAGACGTTGCTGCGCCGCGCCAATGGGCGGCTGCGGGGTGCGTCGACGGCGGCCGGGCAGTTCGCGGGGCCGCCGGTGGGCAGCTTCCTGTTCTCGCTGGCGCGGACGATGCCATTCCTGGTGGACGCCGTGTCGTTCGTGGCGAGTGCGCTGCTGATCCGGACGTTGCCGCCGGCGCCGGTGCCCGAGCGGGTCGAGGGCCGCGGCGTGTGGGCGGACGCGCGGGAGGGGTTCGGGTACGTCGTCCGGGATCGGCTGCTGCTCGGGCTGGCGTTGCGGCCGGCGGTCGGCAACCTGGCGTTCGGCGCGGTGGGCGCGGTGCTGGTGCTGTTCGCGCAGGACACGCTGGGCCTGTCCGCGGTCGGCTACGGCTTCCTGCTCGCCGCGGACGCGGTCGGCGGGTTGCTGGGCGCGATGGTCGTGGCGGGACCGCTCGAGAAACTCCTCGGCACGGGCACGGCGCTCACCCTGACGGCCGTCGTGGAGGGCGCGTCCATTCTCGTCTTCGGACTCGCGGGCAACCCGTGGCTCGCCGGCGCCATGTTCGCCCTCTGCGGCTGCGCCATGGCCACCACCATGGTGCTCGGCTGGTCGCTGCGCCAGGCGATCGTCCCGGGCCGGCTCATGGGCCGGGTCGCCGCGGCCTCCCGTCTGGTCGCCCTGTCGGCCGGCCCCCTCGGCGCGCTCCTGGGCGGCTGGCTCGCCTCGGCGGCGGGCCTGCGCACCCCGTACTTCGCCGCGGCGGCGGTTCTGCTGACGATGACCGTGGTGACGATGAGCATGACCAGCAACGCCAAGGTGAAAGGGGCGCTGGAGTCCAGAGTGGACGGTTAGAGCTCCGCCAGCAGCCGGCGCCGCGCGGAGTCCACGTGGTCGGCGGCGACGCGGTCCAGCTCGGCCGCGTCGCCGCCCCGGATCAGGGCCGCCAGTTCGCGGTGTTCGGCGACGACGTGGGAGCGGTACTGCGAGCCGCCCAGCGACACGCGCTGCAGCTGGAACAGGAACACCTGCGAACGCACCGCCTCCCACGCCTCCGTCAGGCGACGGTTGCCTGCGGCCGCGTAGACGCGGTCGTGGAACGCGATGTCCAACGCCAGCAACTGCGGGCCGTCCGCGCCGGACGAGACCGCGGACGACAGGGCCGCGACGAGGTCGTCCAGGGCGGCCAGATCGTCCACAGTGGACCGCGTGCGAGCCGTGACCGCGGCCAGGCGGTCGAGTGCGGCCCGCACGGAGTACACCTCCTCGACGTCCACCGCGGTCACCTCGACGACCGTGGTCGGGCGGTGCCAGCCGCCGCGGACGAGGCCCTCGCGGGTGAGCAGGGCGAGGCCCTCGCGGACCGAGCCGCGGCTGACCTCCAGCGCCGCGGCGAGCTCGACCTCGCGCAGGGGCGCGCCGGGCGGGAAGTGGCCGGCGAAGATCGCGTCGCGCACGCGGTCGGCCGCTTCCTCGGCGAGGCCGCGCCGGGCGGCCTTCTGCAGGGGCTCCATCGGTCAATGTTGACATTCGGACATGAGCACTTCAAGGTGGGGGAGCCACCGTGAGCCGAAGGAGAGCCCATGCGCCCCGCGTTCCACCTCGCCATCCCGGTCGACGACCTCGCCCGCGCCCGCGCGTTCTACGGCGGCGTGCTCGGCCTGGCGGAGGGCCGGTCGTCGGACGCGTGGGTGGACTGGGACTTCCGCGGCCACCAGGTGGTCACGCACGTGGTGCCCGGCGCGAAAGCCGAGGCCGGCCGCAACCCCGTGGACGGCCACGACGTGCCCGTGCCGCACTTCGGCCTGGTCCTCGACGTCGACTCCTTCCACGAGCTCGCCGGCCGCCTGCGCGGCGCCGGCACGGAGTTCGTGATCGAGCCGTACCAGCGCTTCGCGGGCGAGCCGGGGGAGCAGTGGACGATGTTCCTGCACGACCCGGCCGGCAACGCCCTGGAGTTCAAGGCGTTCCGCGACGAAGCGCAGCTGTTCGCGAAGTGAACGTCCTCGTCACCGGCGGCTCCCGCGGCATCGGCCGCGCGATCGCCCACGCCTTCGCCGCCCGGGGTGACCGGGTGGCCGTCCACTATGGATCGAACGCCGAAGCAGCCGAGGAGACGCTCGCCGCACTCCCGGGCGACGGTCATGTGCTCGTCGGCGGCGACCTCGGCGATCCCCAAGCGGCGCAACGGATCGCGGACACTGCCGAGGAGCTGCTCGGCGGCGTCGACGTGCTCGTGAACAACGCGGCCGTCGGGACGACCCCCGAGACGTCCACACCCGTCGCGACCGTCGGCTACGCACACTGGCAGGAAGTCTGGCGGCGCACGCTGGACGTCAACCTGATGGGCGCCGCCAACCTGTCCTTCCACGTCGCCCGCCACCTCATCGCGCGCAAGGCGCCGGGGCGGATCGTGAACGTCGGCTCGCGCGGCGCGTTCCGCGGCGAACCCGAGCACCCCGCGTACGGCGCGAGCAAGGCCGCGCTGCACGCGCTCGGCCAGTCGCTCGCGGTCGAGCTGGCGCCGCACGGGATCTCGGTGACCTCGGTGGCACCCGGGTTCACCGCGACCGAACGCGTCGCGCACCGGATCACCGACACCGTGCGGGAGCAGAGCCCGTTCGGCCGGGTGGCGGAGCCGGAGGAGATCGCCAACGCGGTCGTGTACCTCGCGTCGGCCGAGGCGACCTGGGCCTCGGGCGCGATCCTCGACCTGAACGGCGCTTCCTACCTGCGCTGAGCTGTGAACTGGGTCACGCGTGCAGCAGGCGGCGGCACGAATGCGTCGGTAGGGCGTGCGGATCGCAGGGAAGATCGTCGTCTCGACGCTGGCGCTGGTGGTGTTCGCCGGCACGGCCTACGGCTACTCGACGCTGAGCTCACTCGACGACGTCACGCGCAGCAGCGTGATCGACGCCGGCAAGCAGCCCCGACCCGGTGAACAGCCGGCCGACGGGTCGCTCGACATCCTGTTGGTCGGCCGCGACTCGCGGACCGACGAGAAGGGCAACCCGCTCCCGGCGGACGTCCTGCGTGAACTGCGGGCCGGGCCCAACGGCGACGACCTCACCGACACCCTGATCGTGCTGCGGATCCCGAACGGCACGCAGACGGTGAAGGCGTTCTCGATCCCGCGCGACTCGTACGTGACCCTGCCGGGCGGCCAGAAGGGCAAGATCAACGCCGCATTCGGCCGCGCGAAGAACGCCGAGGCCGAGAAACTGCGCGCCGCGGGCGAGACCGACAAGGACAAGATCGAGCAGGAGTCGCTCACAGCCGGGCGGCGCGCCACGCGGCAGGTGGTCGAGGACCTCACGGGTGTGACGATCGACCACTTCGCCGAGGTGAACCTGCTGAGCTTCTACGACATCAGCAACGCCGTCGGCGGCGTCGAGGTGTGCCTGAAGCAGGCGTCGTCCGACCGCGATTCCGGCGCGAACTTCCCGGCCGGGCCGCAGAAGATCTCCGGCGCCGCCGCGCTCGCTTTCGTGCGCGAGCGCAAGCCGCTGCCCCGCGGCGACATCGACCGCGTGGTCCGTCAGCAGGTGTTCCTCGCTTCGCTGGCGCACCAGGTCCTTTCGGCGGGCACGCTCTCGAACCCGGGCAAGGTCAGCGATCTCATCGATGCCGTGAAGAAGTCCGTGGTCCTCGACGACTCCTGGAACCTGCTCGACTTCGTCGGCCAGATGCGGGGGATCTCCGGCGGCGGCATCCAGTTCTCGACGGTCCCGATCGTGAACCCGGACTACCGCTACAGCAAGAGCGACCCGCGCGCGACGGCGGTGCAGGTGGATCCCGCGCAGGTCAAGCAGTTCGCGGCGAGCCTGATCGGTGCGCCGCCGACTTCCTCGAAACCGCAAGCACCTTCGGGTGTGGTGGTGGACGTGGCCAACGCAGGCGACGCGAGTGGTCTGGCCCAGCGCGTCTCGGACGTGTTGAAGGACAAGGGTTTCGCACCCGGCACCACCGGCAACGCCGCCGCGCGCCGCACCTCACTGGTCCGGTACGGCGCCGCGCTGGCCACCCAGGGCAAGGCGGTGGCGGAGCTCCTGGGGGGCCTCGCCACCGCCGAGTCCGCCGACGTGCCGGCCGGCCACATCGAGGTGACGCTCGGCCAGGTCTACGCCGGACCGGGCACGTCGTCGGGCGGCGGCACCGGCAGTGGGGACACGGGCGGAGGAGCTGCTGCCGGGGCGGGGGACGCACCGATCACGGGCGCCGCGGAGAACTGCGTGAACTGACGGCGCACTCGTCTCCGGCGCCGGCCGACCGGGCGAGGGCGATCGTCGCCGGCGCCGGTCGGCGTGGCGGGGCGGCGGCCGCGTGGGCGGAGCTGGTTGACTGGACCGATGCGATCTTGGGCCCGCTGGCTGCTCGCCGCCGCCGTTCTGGTGGTGCTCGCTCTCACGCTCCGCCCCGGGCACCTCAGCCCGCCGGAGAACGTCAACCTCGTGCCGCTCGCCGGGATCGTCGACGAGGCCCGCAACGCCAACGGTCGCCTCGGACTGATCAACAACGCCGGCAACATCGCGCTCTTCGTGCCGCTCGGCTTCCTGGCGACTGTGGCCACGCGCCGGAAAGCCGCCGTGATCGCGGCACTGGCCGGGTTCTCGGTAGTGATCGAGATCGTCCAGTACTTCGTGGGCCGCAGTGCCGATGTCGACGACGTCCTGCTCAACACCCTCGGCGCGGCACTCGGCGTGCTGCTGGCCACCGTGGTCCGGTCACGCCGGAAAACCCCCGCGTGACCGGACCGAAGCGTCACGAGTGGTGGTGCGGCTCCAGCCGGACCACGACCGCCTTCGACACCGGCGTGTTGGACTTCTCCGCGACGGAGTCCAGCGGCACCAGCGCGTTGGCCTCCGGGAAGTAGGCCGCCGCGCAGCCGCGGGCCGTCGGGTAGGACACCGCGCGGAAGCGCGGCGCCCGGCGGTCGCCGTCACGCCACTCCGAGACCAGGTCCACGATCTCGCCGTCGGCGATGCCGAGCTCGGCCAGGTCTTCGGGGTGGACGAACACCACGCGCCGGCCGTCCTCGATGCCGCGGTAGCGGTCGGACAGGCCGTAGATGGTGGTGTTGTACTGGTCGTGGCTGCGCATCGTCTGCAGCAGCAGCCGGCCTTCCGGCACCTGTGGATACTCCAGCTCCGACACGGTGAACGTGCCCTTGCCGGTGGCCGTGCCGGTGAACTCGCGGGAGTCGCGCGGGGCGTGCGGCAGCGTGAACCCGTCGGGCTCGCGCACGCGGCGGTTGTAGTCGTGGCAGCCCGGGACCACGGCCGCGATCCGGTCGCGGATCAGGTCGTAGTCCTTCTCGAACGAGCGCCACGGCACGGCGTGGTCCGCGCCCAGCAGGCGCTCGGCCAGCCGGCAGATGATGGCCACCTCGGAGATCAGGTGCTCCGAAGCCGGCTTCACGCGGCCGCGCGAGGCGTGCACCTGCGACATCGAGTCCTCGACGGTCACGAACTGCGGGCCCGACTCCTGCACGTCACGCTCGGTGCGGCCCATCGTCGGCAGGATCAGCGCGGTGGTGCCGTGGACCACGTGCGAACGGTTGAGCTTCGTCGACACGTGCACGGTGAGCGAGCACGAGCTCAACGCCTTCGCCGTGAGCTCGGAGTCGGGTGTCGCGGCGGCGAAGTTGCCGCCCATCGCGAAGAAGACCTTGCCGCGGCCGTCGCGCATCCCGCGGATCGCGTCGACGGTGTCCCAGCCGTGCTCGCGCGGCACGGTGATGCCGAACTCGCGGTCGAGCGCGTCCATGAACGGCTCGGGCATCTTCTCCCAGACGCCCATGGTGCGGTCGCCTTGCACGTTCGAGTGGCCGCGCACCGGGCACAGGCCCGCGCCCGGCTTGCCGATCATGCCCCGCGCCAGCGCGAGGTTCGTGATCTCGGAGATCGTGGGCACCGCGTGCTTGTGCTGCGTGAGACCCATGGCCCAGCAGTAGATCGTGCGCTCGGACGTGGCGATCATTCGCGCGACGTGCTCGATCTGCGCCCGCTGCAGGCCGGTGGCGGTCTCCGTCTCGGCCCAGTCGAGCTCGCGCAGGTTCTTCGCCCAGTCCTCGAACCCGTAGGTCGAGGAGTTCACGAAGTCCTGGTCGACGATCGTGCCCGGCGCCTCTTCCTCCCACTGCAGCAGCAGGTGGCCCACGGCCTGGAACAGCGCGAGGTCGCCGCCGAGGCGGATCTGCGCGAACTCGTCGGCGAGCGGGGTGCCCTCGCCGACGACCCCGCGCACGTTCTGCGGGTTCTTGAACCGCATCAGCCCGGCCTCGGGGAGCGGGTTCACGGCCACGACCTTGGCGCCCTTGCCCTTCGCCGTCTCCAGCGCGGAGAGCATGCGCGGGTGGTTGGTGCCCGGGTTCTGCCCGACGACCACGATCAGGTCGGCGTCGTGGATGTCCGCGAGCGACACCGAGCCCTTGCCGATGCCGATGCCGGTGGACAGCGCCGAGCCCGACGACTCGTGGCACATGTTCGAGCAGTCCGGCAGGTTGTTGGTGCCGTAGGAGCGCACGAGCAGCTGGTAGAGGAACGCCGCCTCGTTGCTGGTGCGGCCCGAGGTGTAGAACACGGCCTCGTGCGGGCTGGCCAGCCCGTTGAGCTCGGCCGCGACGAGGTCGAACGCGGCGTCCCACGAGATCGGCTCGTAGTGCGTGGCGCCCTCGCGCAGCACGAACGGCTCGGTGATCCGGCCCTGCTGGCCCAGCCAGTAGTCCGTCTTGTCCTGCAGGTCGGCGACCGCGTGGCCGGCGAAGAACTCGCGGTCCACGCGGCGGCGCGTGGCTTCCTCCGCGACGGCCTTCGCACCGTTCTCGCAGAACTCCGCCAGCTTGCGCTTCTCGCCGTCGGCCTGACGCGGCTCGGGCCACGCGCAGCCCGGGCAGTCGAAGCCCGCGCGCTGGTTGAGCAAGCGCAGCGTGAGGGCGGTGCGCGTGGGACCCATTTGCTCGACGCCTCGCCGGAGAGAAACGGCGACGCCGGGAATGCCGGCCGCGTAGCTCTTCGGCTTGCCCACCTTCAGGTCGGCTTCGTCCACGTCGTGCTTCGGCGCATCACGGTGCATGGCTCCATCGTCCGCCTCGATGATCGACAGTCCAACACCGGGTAGCGCATTTCACGTCGACAATTCACGCCCGGTGAGCCCGCTCCCGGCGTTCGGCGAGCTTCAGCCCGCGGTCGGCGACCGTCACGACCAGCAGCACCGCGCTGATCACCACGAGCACCATGCCGAGGTCGTGCAGGCCGGCCGAATCGGCGTGCACGCCATAGCACTGGGCGATCACGGTGGAGGCCACGATCGCGCCGAGGTACTGGGCCGTGCGGAACAGGCCGCTCGCGGTGCCCATGGTCTCGGCGGGCGACTCGCGGTAGAGCGTGGTCTGGTTCGCGACGCTCGTGAGGCCCTGGGCCAGCCCGAACACCGCGACCAGGGCCAGCAGCCCGACCAGCCACGTCGTGTCGCCGACGAACAGCAGCGCGACCGAACCGGCCAGCAGCGCCACGGCGACCACCACCAGCCGCGCGCGGATCCCCGTCGCGCGGCCCGAGAACGCCGCCGCGCACACGGCCACGACCGACATCGGCAGCAGCAGCGCCCCCGCGATCGCGTCGCTGAAGCCCCGGCCTTCCTCGAGCCACTGCACGTAGCCGAACATGATCGCGTAGATCACCATGAAGCTCAGGGCCTGACGCAGGTAGGTGCGCAGGATCGGGGTGTTGGCCACGAGCATCCGCAGGTCGATGAACGGCACCCGCGTGTGCAGCTCCACCCACACGAACGCCGCGCCGACGGCGACGGCCGCCGCGAGCAGCCACAGGTCGCCGATGCCCGGCGCCATCAGGTAGCACAGCAGCACCAGCAGCGAGAGCGAGAACAACGCGATGCCGAGCACGTCGATCGGCTTCGGTTTCGTGCCTTCGTCGCGCACCGGCGCGTCCTTCGGGACCCAGAAGATCGCCAGCAGCAGCGACGCGCCCGCGAGCGGGATGTTCACGGCGAAGATGGCCGGCCAGCCGAAGAGCGTGATCAGCACGCCGCCGAGCGTCGGGCCGATGACCATGATCGTCTGCGACGACAGCGAGAGCAGCGACAGCACCCGCGCGGGCACACCCTGGCCCAGCGCGTCGGCGCGTTTGCGCAGCACGGCCATCGCGGCGGGGAAGCCGGCACAGGTGCCGATGCCGAGCACCGCGCGCACGCCGGTGAGCCACTCGACGGAGAACGGGATCATGCCGGCGATCCCGGCGACGATCACCACGGACGCGCCGCTGAGCAGCACGCGCCGCGCGCCGTAGCGGTCGACCAGCAGGCCGACCACGGGCTGGCCGACGGCGGTGGCGAGGTAGAGCGCGGAGATCAGCCAGGCTGTCTTGCCGGGCCCGGCGCCGAAGCTCTGCCCGATCGGCACGAGCGCGACGGCGATGAGGGTGGAGTTGATGGGGTTCAGCACCGCGCTCGCCACCAGCGGGGTGACGAGTTTGGCACCGAAGCTCGCCGGTGCCTTTCGGGGCGTTGCGGTGGTCGTCACGGCTCCTTCGTCCTGGAGATGTCGGGGAATGGTCGGGTGTCCTCCACGGCGTCCGCGCTGACGTCGGTGTTCCGGTCCCGGCGGCGGCGCCGGGCAGGCTGGATGATCAGTGTTCGGCGACGCGTTGCAGCAGGGGCAGGGCCTGGCGCACCGTCTCCAGCTCCTCGGCGGTGAGCTCGGCCGCGAGGGCGTGGGCGAGCCACTCGTCGCGGTGCTGGCGGATGCCCTGCACGGTCTTCGCGCCGAGCTCGGACACCGACAGCACGGTGCGGCGGCCGTCGGCGGGGTCGCGCGAGCGGGCGAGGTACCCGAGCGCGTCGAGCGCCGAGAGCGTGGTGGCCATCGACTGCTGCCGCACGTGCTCGGCGGCGGCGAGCTCACCCTGTGTCGCCGGGCCTTCGCGGTAGAGGCGGTTGAGCGCCGCCGACTGCGAGGGCGTGAGGCTGTCGGCGTTGTCGACCTGCCGCAGCCGGCGGTGCAGCTGGGCGACGACGCCGCGCAGCCAGCCTGCGGATTCGGCGACGGGAGCGGGTACGGTGGCCATATCCACAGTTTAGGCTGTGTAGTCTGACCTGTGCATCCTGCGGCGGGGCGACCTTGGCCACACCCGGTGACGGAGGTCTCCGCGGCCGGGCGGGGTGCGAGGGCTCGGAACGAAGTGAACGAACGCCACGCCGGAAGCGGTAACGGCTTTTTCGACGAGCGGAGAACTGGTTCTTCTCCGTTTTTTCACGTCGTTTCCGGTGCAATCATCGCTTGTTGACACCCCTTCACCCGGGCAGGACGATGAGGATTCGCGCTGCACCACGGCACCATTTTTTTGAGCCGGCTGACATGCGCGCCATTTTCGGAAAATGGCGTGGCGGGAGGCACCGATGCCTGCTTGGATCCGGAACCGCCGGCACAGCCGGGCGGACGCGCGGGCTGCCGCCGAGATCGGACGCGGGCCCGGGTACGCGCTGGTCGCGGGCTGGTCGGGGATCCTCTTCGCGGTGCTGTTCACCGTCGCGCTGATCCTGGTGCACCGGGCGCCGGGACTGGCCGTGCCGGACAGCCGGTACGCGAATTTCTACGCCGACGGCGGTTCCAGTGCCTTGGTGACCGCCGGCGTGTACATCGTGCCGTTCGCGGGCATCGTGTTCCTGTGGCACATGATGGCCACGCGTGAATTCATCGCGAGCCTCCCTGCCGCGCAGAACCGGGAAATACCGCGGGCGCTGCAGCTGGCCTCCGGGGTGGCGTTCGTCATCCTGCTGTTCTCGGGGATGGCGCTGGCCGGGGCGATCGCCCTGCTGAAGCAGTTCTCGGTGGCGCCGCTACCGCCCGTGTACGTGGCGCGAGCCCTGAGCGCGGCCGGTTACGGGCTCGTGTTCGTCTTCGGTGCCCGGGTCGCCGGCATGTACATGATCACCACGACGACGCTGCTCAACTCCGCCGGCGTGCTGGCGCGCCCGCTGGTGTGGTTCGGCTACCTCTGCGCCGCGACGGTGCTGCTGAGCTGGACCTTCCACCCGGTCTTCGCGCTCATCTTCCCCGGCTGGGTCTTCGTCGTCGGCGTCGTGGCGGTGGTCCGGGCCCGCCAGGCCAAGGCACGGACCTCTCAGCCGAGCCGGGCCGGCGCCGTGCCGTCGCCGGCCGAAGGGCACCTCTCCAAGGAGTGAACGCCATGACCACCAGGACCCCCGTCGACGAGATCCCCGGCCCGCGCGCGCTGCCCATCGTCGGCAACGCCTTCGACATCGACGCCCACAGCCCCTTCGAGAGCATGATGAACATGGCCCGGGAGTACGGCCCGATCTTCCGGCTGACCACACCCGGCGGCGTGCGGCTGATCGTGTCCGGCGCCTCGCTGGTCGAGGAGATCTGCGACGACGCGCGCTTCGACAAGGTGGTCAGCGGCGGCCTCGCGAACGTGCGGCGCACGGCGACCTCGACCGGCCTGTTCACGGCCGAGACGGACGATCCGCTGTGGCACCGCGCGCACAACATCCTGATGAAGCCCTTCAGCCTGCAGTCCATGCGCGATTACGTGCCGATGATGCTGGACATCGCGGGCCAGCTCGTCGACAAGTGGGAGCGGCTGAACCCGGACGAGGACGTGGACGTGCCGGCCGACATGACCCGGCTGACGCTGGACACCATCGCGCTGTGCGGGTTCGGGTACCGGTTCAACTCCTTCTACCGCGACACCCAGCACCCGTTCGTCGCGGCGATGATCCGCACGCTCACCGAGTCGCAGGCCCGCGCCCGCCGGCTGCCCATCCAGACCCGGCTGCGGATCCACGCACAGCGGCAGCTGGAGGAGGACCAGGCGTTCATGAACGACCTGGTCGACAAGCTCATCGCCGAACGCCGCGCCGAGGGCGAGGCCGGCAAGAAGGACGACCTGCTCGGCCAGATGATCAACGGGGTCGACAAACAGAGCGGCGAGCGGCTGCCCGACGAAAACATCCGCGCCCAGTGCATCACGTTCCTCATCGCCGGCCACGAGACCACGAGCGGCCTGCTGTCGTTCGCGATCTACTACCTGCTCAAGAACCCCGAGGTGCTCGCGCGCGCCCGCGCCGAGGTCGACGAGGTGTTCGGCACCGGCGCCGAGCCCACCTACGAGCAGATCCACAAGCTGATCTACGTCCGGCAGGTGCTCAGCGAGGCCCTGCGGCTGTGGCCGACCGCGCCCGGGTTCACGCGCACGCCGTTCGAGGAGACCGTGATCGGCGACCGGTACCTGGTCGAGCACGGCCTCCCACTGACCGTGCTCACGCCGATGCTGCACCGCGACCCCAGTGTGTGGGGCGACGACGCGGAGGAGTTCGACCCCGACCACATGGCCCCGGAACGGCTCGCGGCGCTCTCACCCAACGTGTACAAGCCCTTCGGCACCGGGCAGCGGGCCTGCATCGGCCGGCAGTTCGCCCTGCAGGAGGCCGTGCTCGTGCTCGGCATGCTGATCCAGCGCTTCGACTTCGTCGACCACCTGAACTACCAGCTGAAGACCAAGACGACGCTGACCATCAAGCCCGACGAGATGCACATCCGGGTGCGCCCGCGCCCCGGGTTCGTCCTGACCCGGCCCGGCGGCGCCCCCGCGGCGCCGGCGAAATCCGTCTCCGCGGCGCCCGCCCCGCGCGTCGCGCTCCCGCCGGACGCGCACAAGACCCCGCTGCTGGTCGCCTACGGCTCGAACCTCGGGACCGCGGAAGGCCTCGCGACACGGCTCGCCCGCGAGGGGACCGAGCGCGGCTACGCCGTGACCCTCAGCGCGCTCGACGACGTCACGGACGCGCTGCCGTCCCCGGGCCTGGCCGTGATCGTCACGTCGTCCTACAACGGCACGCCGCCGGACAACGCCGGCAAGTTCTGCGACTGGCTGCGCCGGCCCGGCACCGCGAAGGACGCCGCCGCCGGGCTGTCCTACACCGTGTTCGGCTGCGGCAACACCGAATGGGCGGCGACCTACCAAGCCGTGCCGAAGCTGATCGACACCGAGCTGGCCGCGCACGGCGCCACCCGGCTGCACGCCCGGGGCGAGGGCAACGCGAACGGCGACTTCGACGCCCAGTACCGCACCTGGCACCACGGGCTCTGGGCCGACGTGGCCGCGAGCGCCGGCCTGCCCGAGAGCGCGGCCGAGCCGGCCACCACCGGCCCCCGGCTGTCGATCTCGCTGGTCAACCGCCAGCTGAACAACCCGGTGATCATGTCGTACCAGGCGCAGCCGGCCCTGGTGCGGGCGAACCGCGAGCTGTACCCGTCCGACGGTGGGCGGTCCACGAAGCACATCGAAGTGGCGCTGCCCGAGGGCGCCGACTTCCGCGCCGGGGACCACCTCGGGGTGCTGCCGCGCAACCACCTCGACCTCATCCGCCGGGTGATGCTGCGCTTCGAGCTCGACGGGGGCATGTACGCGACGATCATCCCCCACAGCGGAGACCACACCCACCTGCCCGTCGATGAGCCCGCACCGCTGCTCGGCATCCTCGCGAGCTGCGTCGAGCTGCAGGACGTGGCCACCCGGGCCGGCATCGAGGTGCTCGCCGGCTACACCGAGGACCCCGCCCAGCGCGCCGGGCTCGAGTCGCTCGCCGGGGACGACGAGGCGTCCCAGGCCCGCTACCAGGAGCGGGTCTTCACTCCCCGCCGGTCACTGCTGGACCTGCTGGAGGAGTTTCCCGCCTGCGCGGTGCCGTTCGGCGTCTACCTCGACCTGCTGCCCCCGCTGCGGCCGCGCTACTACTCGATCTCGTCCTCGCCGCTCACCGACGCGAAGGTCGCCAGCATCACCACCGGCGTACTGCGCGCCCCCGTGCGCGGTGGCGGCGACACCACGTTCTCGGGTGTCTGCTCCAACTACCTGGCGGGCAGCCCCGACGGCAGCACGGTGTTCGTCTTCGTGCGGCGCCCGACCATCGAGTTCCGGCCGCCGGACAACCCGCACACCCCGATGATCATGGTCGGGGCCGGGACCGGGCTCGCCCCGTTCCGCGGGTTCCTGCAGGAGCGGGCGGCGCTGCGCGCGCAGGGCGTGCCGATCGCCGAGTCGTTGCTGTTCTTCGGCTGCCGCGGCGCGGACCTGGACTTCCTGTACGCCGACGAGCTGCGCGAATACGACCGGCAAGGGGTCGCCGAGCTGCACGTCGTGTTCTCCCGCTCCCCGGTCGACGGGCGCAAGTACGTCCAGCACGAGATCACGGCCTCGGGCGACGAGGTGTGGCGGCTGCTGCAGGCCGGCGCGGCGGTGTTCGTGTGCGGCAACGCGAACACGATGGCGCCCGGCGTCCGAGCGGCCTTCACCGGGTTGTTCGCCGACAAGACGGGCACCGGCGAGGCCGACGCACAGGCCTGGCTGGCCGGGCTTCGCGCCTCGAACCGGTACGTCGAGGACATCTGGGGCGGCGGCTGAGCGCCGCCCGGGAGGGCTACGACAGGCCGAAGAGCTCCAGGACCGAGCTCTCGTTCACGCCGACGCCCTGGATCTGGTGGACGACGATCGCGCCGACGATGAGCAGCACGAGGATCGTCAGCGCCAGCACGCCCGGCCAGCGGCTCGGCGCCGATGTGTAGCCGTAGCCCGCGGAGACACCGGAGCGCCGTTCGCGCTTGCGGCGCTTCTTCATCTCCTTCTTGGCACCCAGCCAAGCGTCGAGCTCGGCGTGCTTGCGCCAGTTCGGATCGACGAGGTCCGGGTGCGTCTCCATCCGGTCGTCCGGATCTTCCGGTCGCGTCATCCGTGCACCGCCTTTCCCCCTGAGCAACCCCGCCGGAGCGGGTTCGTAGACTTGTCCATTGTGACCGAGAACGCTCCGCAGCAGAAAACCGACCTTCCGGGTGCCTGGGACCCGGCCGCCGAAGAAGCACCCATGTACGACCGCTGGGTAGCGGCCGGGTACTTCACGGCCGACGCTTCGTCGGAGAAGCCGCCGTTCTCGATCGTACTGCCGCCACCGAACGTCACCGGCAGCCTGCACATGGGCCACGCGCTCAACCACACCCTGATGGACGCGATGAGCCGCCGCCGTCGCATGCAGGGCTACGAGGTGCTGTGGCTGCCGGGCATGGACCACGCGGGCATCGCGACGCAGAACGTCGTCGAGCGCCAGCTCGCCGGCGAGGGCCTTTCGCGCCACGACCTGGGCCGGGAGAAGTTCGTCGAGCGCGTCTGGGAGTGGAAGGCCGAGTACGGCGGCAAGATCCTCGGCCAGATGAAGCGCCTCGGCGACGGCGTCGACTGGTCGCGCGAGCGCTTCACCATGGACGAGAACCTGTCGAAGGCCGTCCAGACGGTGTTCAAGAACTTCTTCGACGCCGGCCTCATCTACCGCGCCGAGCGCATCATCAACTGGTGCCCGCGGTGCCAGACCGCGCTGTCGGACATCGAGGTCGACCACCACGACGACGACGGCGAGCTCGTGTCGATCCGCTACGGCGAGGGCGACAACGCCATCGTGGTGGCCACGACCCGCGCCGAGACGATGCTGGGCGACACCGCCGTGGCCGTGCACCCGGACGACGAGCGCTACGCGCACCTGGTGGGCACCGAGGTCGAGCTGCCGCTGACCGGCCGCAAGATCCCGATCGTCGCCGACAAGCACGTGGACCCGGAGTTCGGGACCGGTGCCGTGAAGGTGACCCCGGCGCACGACCCGAACGACTTCGAGATCGGCCGCCGGCACGACCTGCCGATGCTCACGATCATGAACGAGCGCGCCGAGATCACCGCGCCGGGCCCGTTCGAGGGGCTCGACCGGTTCGAGGCGCGGCCCGCGATCGTGGCGGCGCTGCGCGAGCAGGGCCGGATCGTGGCGGAGAAGCGGCCGTACGTGCACGCGGTCGGCCACTGCTCGCGGTGCGACACCGTGGTGGAGCCGCGGCTTTCGCTGCAGTGGTGGGTGAAGGTCGAGGAGCTGGCCCGCGCCGCGGGCGACGCGGTGCGCGACGGCCGCACGAAGATCCACCCGGTCGAGCTGGAGAAGCGGTACTTCGACTGGGTCGACAACATGCACGACTGGACGATCTCGCGCCAGCTGTGGTGGGGGCATCGGATCCCGGTCTGGTACGGCCCCGACGACCAGGTCGTGTGCGTGGGCCCGGACGAGCAGCCGCCGTCGGGCGAAGGCTGGACGCAGGACCCGGACGTGCTGGACACGTGGTTCTCGTCGGGCCTGTGGCCGATGTCGACCATGGGCTGGCCGGCGCAGACCGACGATCTGGCGAAGTTCTACCCGACCAGCGTGCTGTCCACGGGCTACGACATCCTGTTCTTCTGGGTCGTGCGCATGATGATGTTCGGCGTGCAAGAAATGCAGGGCCGGTCGCCGTTCGACCACGTGTACCTGCACGGGCTCATCCGCGACGCGAACGGCAAGAAGATGTCGAAGTCGCGCGGCAACGTGATCGACCCGCTCGAGTGGATGGACGCCTACGGCGCCGACGCCACCCGCTTCACCCTCGCGCGCGGCGCGAACCCGGGCACCGACATGGCGCTGGCCGACGAGTGGGCCGCGGGCTCGCGCAACTTCTGCACGAAGCTGTGGAACGCCAGCAAGTTCGCGATGATGAACGGGGCTTCGGTCTCGGCTCCGCTGCCCGCCGCGGCGGAGCTGACCGAGGCCGATCGCTGGATCCTCGGCCGCCTCGGCGCCCTGGTGTCCGAAGTGGACGGCCTGTTCGAGGAGTTCCAGTTCGCGAAGGTCGCGGGCGCGCTGTACCAGTTCACCTGGAACGAGCTGTGCGACTGGTACCTCGAGCTCGCGAAGGTCCAGCTGTACCAAGGGGATTCCTCACGGATCGCGGCGACCCGCTCGGTGCTCGGCCACGTGCTGGACACGGTGCTGCGGCTGCTGCACCCGTTCATCCCGTTCATCACCGAGAAGCTGTGGACGGCGCTGACCGGCGGCGAGTCGCTGGTGATCGCCGCCTGGCCCACCGCGCCGGCCGGCTACGCCGACGCCGTGGCGGACGCCCGGATCGCCGACGTGCAGAAGCTCGTCACCGAGATCCGCCGCTTCCGCGCCGACCAGGGCCTCAAGCCGGGGCAGAAGGTCGCCGCCCGCCTGTCCGGCGCGGGCTTCACCGAGGTCTCCGGCCACGACGACGCCATCCGCTCGCTCGTGCGCCTGACGCCGGTCACCGAGGAGTTCTCGGCGAGCGCCTCCCTGGAGGTCGCCCTCGCCGGCGGCGTGGCCGTGGTGGAGCTGGACCTGTCCGGCACCATCGACGTCGCCGCCGAGCGCAAGCGCCTGCAGAAGGACCTGGGCGTGGCGCAGAAGGAGCTCGCACAGACCGAGGGCAAGCTGGGCAACGAGTCCTTCATCGCCAAGGCGCCCGAGCATGTCATCGAGAAGATCAAGACCCGCCGGGCCACCGCCGCGGCGGACATCGAGCGCATCGAGGCGCGGCTGGCGGCGTTGCCGGCTTCGTGAGGTTCGGCTTGAAGGTGGCGTCCGGTGCTTCTCGCGCCGGGCGCCACTTCGCGTTTCAGCCGAGCTCGCGGCCCGCCTCGATGAGCGCCAGGACTTCCGGCCGCAGCCGGCGATCGGCGGACGTGGCGAGGTAGGTGGGCATCACCGGCGTCGGGTTGCGCAGGGGGCGGAAGGCGACGCCCGGCACGGGCAGCAGGTTGGCGTGGGCGCGGTAGAAGACCGTCCACTGGGGACGGCCCAGGCCGAGCGTGCCGAGGGTGTCTTGGGCGGTCGTGAACTCCTTGCCCAGCAACGGTTCGAAGCCGGCCTCGCGGCAGGACGCGAGCACCAGGTCGTGGAGCGGGCGGTTGCGTTCGGGGGAGCTCAGGCGCAGTGGCAGCGGTGCCAGGTCGGCGAAGTCGACGACCGCCGAAGACGCCAGGGGATGCGCCGCGGGGAGTGCGACGAGGACCTCGTCCGTCCACAAGGGAGTCAAGTCGAGGCCGTTGGCGGGCCAGTCGCCGCGGAGGAAGGCGGCGTCGAGGGCGCCGTCGCGGATCTGCCGGAGGCGGGCCGGGGTGGGGGCGTGTACGAGTTCCAGCTGGGCGTCCGGGGCGAGGCGGGTGAACGCGGCGAGGAAGCCGTCGAGCCGGTCGCCGAGGCCGTCGCTGGTGCCGAGACGCACGAGGCGGGCGCGTTCGGCGCGGAAGTCGGCCACGGCGTCGGCCGCGCGGTCGGCCGCGGCGAGGACGGCGCGCGCGTGCGGCAGGAACCGCGCGCCCGCCTCGGTCAACGACACGGTGCGCGTGGTCCGCTCGAACAGCTCCGTGCCGAGTGAGCGCTCCAGCCGGCGCACCTGCTGGCTGACCGCCGGCTGCACGATGCGGAGCCGCTCGGCCGCGCGCCCGAAGTGCAGCTCCTCGGCGACGACCACGAAGTACCTCAGCTGACGCAGCTCCATCCCCGGCCCCATTCATCAGCGTTCGTGATGAGTCTACGAGCGGTCTGGCCGTTGGTCGCCGCTCGCCGTCGCGGTTGGCTCGAAGGCGAACGGAAGAGAGGAAGATCCGATGGCATTCGTCGAGGTCCGGGGCACGCGGCTCTACTACGAGGACGAGGGCGACGGCCCGGCCGTGCTCCTGCTGCACGGCTGGGGCACGAGCGGCCGCGTCTGGCAAGCCCAGCTGCCCGACCTGATCCGTGACCACCGCGTGGTCACGCTCGACTGGCGCGGGTGCGGGCGCTCCGACCGCCCGGCGGCCGGCAACACGATCGCCGGCAACGTGGCCGACCTCGTCGAGGTGATCACGGCGCTCGGGCTGGAGAAGCCCGCCGTGGTGGGTTCGTCGATGGGTGCGGTGTTCGGCACCGAGCTCGCGCTGACGCGGCCGGACCTGGTCGGCGGCGTCGTCGCGGTGGACGGCCCGGGGTACTGGCCGTCGGAGGGCATGCGCGACAAGGTCGACGAGGTGACCGCGGCGCTGCTGGCCGACCGGCCCGGTTTGGTCGCGAGCTGGGTGCCGGACTGGTACGCGCCCGCCGCGAGCGCGGCGCTCGTCGACTGGACGATCCGCCAGATCGTCGACTCCGCCGGCTACCTCGACCCGCTCATCGGCGAGTCGGCGACGTGGGACCCGCGCCCGCGGCTGCCGGAGCTGAGCGTGCCGATCGCGTACGTCCACGGCGAGCTCGACGTCCAGATCCCGGTGGACGTGGCGCGCACCTGCGCCGCGCTCACACCCGGGGCGAGCGTGCACGTGGTCGCCGGCTGCGGGCATCTGCCGCACCAGGAGGACCCCGTCGGGTTCACCGCGGTGCTGTGCGACGTGCTCGCGAGTCTGCGCGTGGCGGCGTGACCGTGGTTCCCGTGACGCTGACCGGCGGAGCCGCCGAGGTCCACTACGCCGTGACCGGATCCGGTCCCGCGCTCCTGCTGCTGCACGGCACGGCCGCGTCGCACGAACAGTGGGCGCCGGTGGTCGAGCTCGCGCGGAAGTCGTTCACGGTTGTCGCCCCTGATTTCTCCGGCTCCGGCGGCACCGTCGACCACGGCGGCCCGATCTCGATCGCGGATCTCGCCGCCGAAGCGCTGGCCGCGGCGGACGACGCGGGGTTCACCACGTTCCACGTCGCCGGCCATTCGCTCGGTGCCGTGGTGGCGGCGCACCTGGCGGGCACGCACCCGGCGCGCGTGCGGTCCGCCGTGCTCCACGCCGCCTGGCCGAAGACCGGCACGCGGCAGGACGCGGAGTTCCGCCACTGGCTCGAGTTGCTCGACCACGGCGCCGACGTGTTCGCGCGGATGCTGCCGCTGATGGCATTCGGGCCCGGCTACTGGGCCACGACCACCCCGGCGGCCAACGAGGACCTGGTGGCGCAGCTGGTGATCCAGCCCGGGGCGGCGCGGCAGATCGGGGCCGACCGCGGCGTCGACCTCCGGCCGGTGCTGGGCTCGATCACGGCGCCGACGCTGGTGCTCTCCAGCGCGTACGACCGGTTGATCGAGGCGGCGCAGCAACAGGAACTGCTGGCGGCGATCCCGCACGCGAGCCACGTCGAGCTGCCGGCCGGGCACGGTGCGCCGGCCGAGCTGCCGGGGGAGTTCGCGAAGGTGCTCCTGGACTTCGTGCGGCAGGCGGAGGAGATCCGGGCCGAGGAGATCCGGCCCGGTCCTGGCTGCGCCGGTTGTCGGCGGCGCGGGTCTCGTCTGCTGATTTTCATCTCAGTTGGTGTCGATCGGCAAGTGAATAACCTGAGTTGACACTCCGGTGTACCGGCTGCGAGACTCTGCGGTGCCGAGGGAGGGGTGTCCACGAGCGACGGGGGCGAGCGGGTGACCGCCGCCCCCGCTCGTTCGCGGTCGGGGATCAGGCGGCGAGCTGCCGGTGGATGATCCCGGCGAGGCCCGCCATGCCTTCGGGCAGCGGGTGGTAGGCGGCGGCGGTGAAGAGCAGGGTGTCCTGGCCGTTGATCCACGCGGCGCCTTCGGGTGCGCAGGCGTCGTGGCCGGCCGACGGGGTGAACGTGTCCACATAGGACGCGTTGCCGTCGGCCTCGACGGCGTTCTCGATCGCCGTGTTGAGCGCTTCCTCCACACTGGAGAGCCAGGCGTAGTCACCGTCGGCGAAGGGCAGCACGCTCGGGCAGTAGCCCGACGCCGGCGCGATGCGCGAGTACCCGACGGCGAGCACCTTGGCCCGCGGGGAACGCGCGTGGATGCCGGCCAGCACGGCCTGGATGCTCTTCTGCGTGTTCGTCAGCGCGGCCTTGATGGAGTCTGCGCCGCCGGCCGTGAAGTGGCGTTCGCACGGGTTGCCGCTCGGGTCGGTCGGCCGCAGTGCCGGACACGTGCCGACGAGGGTGCCGAAGACGCCGGAGTCGTTGCCGCCGATGCCGAGCGTCACGAGGTCGGTGTCGAGGCGCAGCGCGGAGAACTGCGGCGCGTTCACGCCCAGCGGCACGCTCTGGGGGGCCGTCATGTTCGACGTGTCCGCGCCCGAGCAGCTGACGTCGGTGTAGCTGTCCACGCGCAACGCGGAGGCCAGGATCGCCGGGTAGTTCGCCGTGCTTCTCGCGCAGCCCAGCGGATCCAGGCGCTGCGCGGGGATCAGCGGCCCGGCGGTGTACGAGTCGCCCAGCGCGACGTAGTTGCGGAAGTGCTCCTGCGGCGCCGCGTCCGCGGTGGCGGTGACTGTCGTGACGGCTGTTGCGGCCGCCAGCGCGGCGAACACGAGCCGGGTGGTACGCATGCGAAGGCCCCGTTTCTCCGAACCGAATTCACGGACTCTTCTCACGTCTAGCCAGCTCTTCGCGGGTTGCCTGCCGCCGTTCGGGTGGCCGGGCCCGGGATTCACCCGCCAGTGGTGTGACGCGGCGGGAACCGGGTCAGGCCAACGGTTTCCGGTAGGTCAGGAGGTGGCGCCAGAACGGCAGCCGCCGGACCGTGCTGCCGGGCAGGAGCTCTCGCGCGTCGCGCCTGAGCTCGTTCATCGTCGGGAACTTCATTTCCACGGGCGGCTCCGGCGTCGGGTCCGGACCTCCGTTGAGCCACTCGCCCGCCGCGACGACCACCCGCGCGGCCACGTTGACCGGCGCGAAGGCGAGCTCGACGGCGTAGTCGCCGGGGGTGCTGGGCCGGGCCAGCCCGAGAATTGCGAGGACTCCGCCGGGATGCAGGGCGTCGCGCAGCTTCATGACGGTTGCGAACGGCATGTGGTGGAGGGAGGCGATGCAGGAGATGAAGCCGTAGGCGTTGCGTTCGAGGACGTCGTTCGCCACGTCCACGCGCCGGACGTCGACCTTCCCCGGCCCCGGCGACCCCAGCGCGGCGGCGATCCGCACCATCTCCCCGGACACGTCCACGGCGTCCACGTCGAGCCCGCGCGCCGCCAGCCGCCGCGCGAACCGCCCCTGCCCGCACCCGACGTCCAACGCCCGTTTCGCCCCCGGCGGCACGAGGCTGAGCAGCAGGGGGTGGTAGCGGTGGTTGTGGTTGAACGGCATGACCCGACCTAACCAGCAACACCGGTCCGATGGCCGAACGCGCAGGTCATCACTACCGACACGGGCCCGACGCGCGGCAACGCACCGCACGTAGACTCGTCTGGTCAGGTGAAGCCCGTTGTCGAGGGAGCGTGTGCGTGCCGCGAGGTGAGGCGGACGGCCAGGGGCCGTTCGAGGAGATCGACGAGGGCGGCCGGCGGCGGCCCGATCTCGCGGACCCGGACAGTTTCGCCGGGGTCGACGAGCTGGGTTCGCGCGCGCACGACGAGTCGGACGACGTCGATCCCGACCTGGACGCGCCGGACGCCGCGTACACCGTCGGCGGCGGGTCCCGCGGGGGTATCGGCGGCATCGGGCAGCTGGGGGACAACCTCGCGACCGGCCCGGTGCCGGACCTGCTCGGCGCCGAGGACGGGGAGCTGCACGAGCTCGACGACCAGGGCGTCGACGAACCCGCGCAGGACCCCAACGGAGCCCAGGCGCGCCGGGAGCTCATGGCCGTCGAGGCGGAGCTGAACCAGCGCTGGCCCGAGACGAAGATCGAGCCGAGCCTCGCGCGGATCCAGGCGCTGGTCACGCTGCTGGGCGAGCCGAACCGCGGCTACCCCGTGCTGCACGTCGCCGGGACGAACGGCAAGGGCTCGGTCAGCCGCATGATCGACGCGCTGCTCACCCGCATGGGCCTGCGCGTCGGGCGGTACACGAGCCCGCACCTGCAGCTCGTCACGGAACGCATCGCGCTCGACGGGCACCCGATCTCGGCCGCGCGGTACGTGGACCTGTTCCGCGACGTCGCGCCGTACGTGAACATGGTCGACGCCGCGAGCGAGGACGGCGTGGCGATGAGCAAGTTCGAGGTGCTCACCGGCATGGCGTTCGCCGCGTTCTCCGACGCGCCGGTGGAGGCCGCCGTGCTCGAGGCGGGCATGGGCGGGGCGTGGGACGCCACGAATGTCGCCGACGCCGACGTCGCCGTGATCACCCCCATCGGCCTCGACCACACCGAGTACCTCGGCCCGACGGCCGTCGACGCGGCGCGCGAGAAGGCCGGGATCATCAAGCCCGGCTCCGTCGCCGTGATCGCCGAGCAGGACCCCGACGTGCTCAACGTGCTGCTCAAGCGCGCGGTCGACGTAGACGCCGCCGTGGCGCGCGCCGGCAGCGAGTTCGGCGTGCTGGAACGCGAGATCGCCGTCGGCGGGCAGCTGCTGAAGCTGCAGGGCCTCGGCGGCGTGTACGACGAGATCTTCCTGCCCCTGCACGGCGCCCACCAGGCAGCCAACGCGGCGCTCGCGCTCGCGTCCGTCGAGGCGTTCTTCGGTGCGGGCAAAGACCGTCAGCTGGTGCTCGAAGCCGTGCGCGAGGCCTTCGCCGAGGTCGAGAACCCGGGCCGGCTGGAGCGCGTGCGCGCCGCCCCGACCGTGCTCCTCGACGCGGCGCACAACCCCATGGGCGCCCAGGCGCTGGCCACCACCGTCACGGACGAGTTCGCCTTCCGCCGCCTGGTCGCCGTCGTCGCGGTGATGGCGGACAAGGACGCGCGCGGCATCCTCGACGCGCTGGAGCCCGTCGTGTCGGACATCGTGGTCACGCGCAACTCGGCCCCGCGGTCGATGGAGCTGGAAGACCTCAACGAGCTCGCCATCTCCATCTTCGGCGAAGACCGCGTGCTCGCCGAGCCCGACCTGGAGTCGGCCGTCGAGACGGCCATCGGCCTCGTCGAGCAGTCCGACGACCCGGAAGAACCCCTCGCCGGCGGCGGCGTGCTGGTCACCGGCTCCGTCGTCACCGCGGGCGAGGCCCGCACCCTGTTCGGGAAGGAACCGGTATGAGCGAGACGCCTCCGCCTCCCCCCAAGGACCCCATGAAGGGCTTCCGCGGCGTGCTCTCGGGCACACTGATCATGGAAGCCATCACGGTCGCGTTGGCGCTCCCGGTCGTCAACAAACTCGGCGGCGGCATCACGTCGGCGACGGGCTGGACGGTCATCGGGATCGCCGTGGCGCTGCTGGTGCTGTGCGGTCTGCTGAAGCACGTGTGGGCAGTGCCCGTGGTGCTGGTGCTGCAGGTGGCGTTGATCGCGATGGCTTTTGTGCTGCCGGCTATTGCGATCATCGGCGTGCTGTTCCTGGCGGCCTTCGTGTGGTTCCTGTACCTGCGCCGCGAAGTGGCACGGCGAATGGCGGCGGGGACGTTGCCGAGTCAGCAGCAGCAGTCTTCGCCGAAGAGTTGACGCTCGGCTAAAGCTCGCGTCGGGAGTTCAGCCACTCCGCGTCGTTCCACAGGGCCGACGTCGCCCCGACCGCGGGAAAACTCAGCCGCGGATCATCGGACTGGACCAGGCACATCATCCGATGTCCGACCAGCAGGGCATTGCGCGCTTGGCTCGCGAAGATGTCCAGCAGCGCGTGGGCGAGGTCCTTCTCTACGCCCGCGAACCTGTCGTAGTGCCGCAGCACGAGCACGAACCCGGTCGCCCCGAGGTCGGCGCCGTAGCCACCCGCGGCGACGTCACTCAGACAGTCGTTGAGGGCGTTGAGGTTGTTGCCGTAGTAGTCGGGCAAGCGAGGTTCAGGTCGATGCCGACGGTCGATGAGGTTGCGACGGCCGTGTCAGGACTGGTGTCGGCGCGGGTCACCGGCTCCGGCCGGACCGTGAACATCGCCGAAGTCGGTTTCGCCCGCGGCACGGTCGAAACGCGCCTCCACGCCCAGTGCCCGCTCCCTGTCCGGACGCTGAGGATCGCTGACCGGGTCCATTGCCGGTCGTACGCGTTCGGCGAGCATGGCCCGTAAGGTGGGGGCGTGGCCGAGCCCGACGATGTGATGCCCGAAATGCTGGTGGAAGCTCATCGCGAGCCATTCGACTACCGAGATGGCTTGGGCGTGGACTTCGAGCCGTATCCGCAGTTCGAGAGCGAGGCCGAAACAGCCGAGTGGTGGCGGGCGTGGACGGGAAACCCGGCCGTCGACGGAGCCGAGTTCCGGGTGTTCGGACAGGACGGCGCCGGCGGGCTGGCTGCGTTCTGGCTCGTGCGCCGTGGCAGGCCGGTTGTGCGGCAGCCGGTGGTGTTCCTCGGGTCCGAAGGGGAGACCGGAGTCGTCGCCGGTGATGTGGATGGATATCTGTGGCTGCTTGCAGGTGGCTTCGGGCCGTATGAAGCGATGTTGTACCCGCACCGCGAGCATGAGCCGCGGGTTGATCCCCGCCTGACGCAGATCGCGGAGCGCTGGGCACCGCCCGGGAGGCAGGCCACGTCCGAGGTGATCACCAGTGCTCGGGAGGAGTTCCCGAACTTCGGCGAGATTGTGCGGTCGCAGTGTCGATGAAGTCGCGGCACGGGCAGCGGGTGAGTCACTCCTCGCGAAGTAGTCCGGCCCCGGTCGGACCGCCGCGGCGCTGACCCAGTTCACCGCCGCGTCGCCAGGAGTTGTCCGACCAGCCGTCAGGGCCGGATAGAACGTCCGGCATGACCGAATCGACCCACTCTCGCCGCAGTCTGTTCAAGGCCGGTTTTGCCGCGTCGGCCGTCGTGGGCGGGGCGTTGCTCCTGCCCGAAGGTACGGCAAGTGCCGCAGCCGCCGCGCCGTTGGTGCGCCGGGTGCGGCCGGTGCTCACGCACGGCGTCGCGTCCGGGGACGTCACCACCGGGTCCGGCATCATCTGGTCGCGGGCCGACCGGCCGGCGCGGCTGGTTGCCGAGATCGCGCGCGACGAGTCGTTCCGCCACGCGCGCAGAGTCGCCGGGGACATCGCCACGCCCGACACCGGCGGCACCGGCAAGGTGCGCGTCGCCGGCCTGCAGCCCGGGACCGAGTACCACTACCGCGTCACGGCCGTGGACCTCGACGGCCGCACGTCCAGCGAACCGGTCACCGGCCGGTTCTCCACCGCGCCCGTCGGCCGCAAGAACACGCGCATCCTGTGGAGCGGCGACGTCGCGGGCCAGAACTACGGCATCAACCCCGCGTTCGGCGGCATGACCATCTTCTCCGCCATGGCCGACCGCCACCCCGACCTGTTCCTGCACAGCGGCGACACCGTCTACGCCGACGGCCCGCTAACCGAGACCGTCACCCTGCCCGGCGACGGCGGCACCTGGCGCAACATCGTCACACCGGAGAAGGCGAAGGTCGCCGAAACCCTCGACGAGTACCGCGGCCAGCACGCCTACAACCGCCTCGACAAGAACTTCCTGCGCTTCGCCGCCCAGGTGCCGAGCTACACCCAGTGGGACGACTACCAAGTACGTCAACTGACAACACGCTAGGACGTGTGACCAGCGGCAGTCTGGTCGAAGACCCGCCGCGACAGTTGAAGGCAGCAGAGCATCAACGCTCCGGCGGTCACACGGTTCAGTCTTCGTCGGCGGTGTTCGGCCAACGCCGTGTGCCACCTAACCGCTGGTAGCGCTGCCGCATCCCCTGACGGGTGAGGCCGCATCCTGTGCCGAGAGATTCGAAGGTCTCGCCGCGATCGAGCGCTGCCTCGATGAGACTGATTTCTGTCGAGTCAAGATCACGCCGTACCTGGGGGACGAGATTCAAAGCTGCGCTGATGTCCTCGACGCTGACCTCTGTGGACGCGGGAAGCCCACGCGCGCGTTGCTCATCGTCGAACCTGGGATCATTGTTTGCGCAGACGCCGACGAGCTGCGGGAAAACGTGAAGGCCTGGATGAGTTCCACGCATGTCCGTCGGCAGGTAGCGATCGAGCTGACGGAGAATCTGTTGCTCGTCTTGCAAGCTGAGGCGGTCCGTTGAGCGGGTCATGCTCGACAACATACCGTTGTCGAGCATGACCCGCAAACATGTCACTCTGGAGGGTGGTTCTCAGTCGGTGATGCCGTCATCGACGTAGAGGGCGCTGCCGCCGTTTTCGGCAATGCAGAACCAGCCGGTCCGGTCAGGGTGGGCGCTGTGCCACGCGACTCCGTAGACGGAGCACTCGTCGGCCGTGGGGTACCATCCGTACCACACGAACGAGTTGATGCTGTTTGTCGACGAGGGCAATGAGTTGCCCTCTGCTGCCAGTGCCGATGTTGCGCCAATGCAAGCCAGTGTGCCAGCCGCTGCAGTGGTCGCCACGATTCTCTTCATCATTGAAAGCATGATAAATTTCCCCTCGAAAAAAATTCGGTCGAACAAGTAGTTAGACGTGGGCGGTTATCGTCCAGTCTCGTTCATGTAAAGCTTCCAGACGGGTGACTGGTACTGACACCAAACGCCGGAGAATGCCCACGGTTCATCGTTTCGAAGCTTATTGCCGGCTTCGATGCAGGCCGCTTCGGAGGAGTAAGTCCCCCACGGGTACCAAGTCTTGACGGAAACTGGCGCCATTTTCCCTGTGGGTGCGGTGATCGTGACGCTACTTGCCTGCGACGGAATCATCGTGGCGGATGCTGTTCCGACGGCGAAAAACGACAGCGCTGCCACTCCGCCTAATAGGGCGATAGATTTGCGCATAAAAATCTTCCCTCCTGCTCGGATGCAGTTTGAGAAGGTGCATCAAGCAATCGGGGTAGCTATGTCAGAAATCATGTTTTTGACATGTGAAAACAGAATCCCCCTGCGCATCAATGCCCTCCCAAACAGTTGATGACGATCATTGACTTTGGTCGGCCGGGAGGGTTGACGGTACCGCCGAGAGGGTGAATAACTGATGTGCGAGCTAGATGGTGAAGAACTTTCTCTAGGCTCATGTCGGTACCTGGCAACGATTGGCCCAGGGGTATCCCTCCCGGGCTGGCATCGACAGGCGGCAGGGGAGGGCCAGATCGTAGGGTGGCCGGTCGCAATCCGACCAAGGCCGGGCCGGTCGGCGGGGCACCTCTGCACGACGGCTTGAGAGTGAGATGGAAGGTTCGGCGCCGTTCGTTTGATTGGTCGGGAACACGACCACGAGGTCCTCAACAACTGGTACCCCGGCGAAATCCTCAACGACCGTCCCGAATACACCGAGAAGCGGCTCAGCGTGCTGGCGCCCCGGGCGTACCAGGCGTTCCACGAGTGGCACCCCATCGACAGCCGCCGGGCGGTGGACGGGCGGGTGTACCGCAGTTTCCGCTACGGCAGCCGCGTGGAGGTGTTCGTGCTCGACATGCGCACCTATCGCAACGCCAACACCGCGGACCAGACCAAGCCCGGCTACATCCTCGGCGACAAGCAGGCCCGCTGGCTCGCCGACGCGCTGGACCGCAGCACGGCGACGTGGAAGATCGTGCAGGCGGACATGCCGATCGGGCTCGTGGTGCCGGACGGCACGGACATCGAGGCCGTCGCCAACAACCGGCCGGGTGCGCCCGGCGGTCGTGAGACCGAGCTGGCGTGGGTGCTGCGCGAGATCTCGCGCCGGAAGGTGCGCAACGTCGTGTGGCTGACCGCCGACGTCCACTACACCGCCGCGCACCACTACTCGCCCGACCGCGCGGCCTTCAAGGACTTCGACCCGTTCTGGGAGTTCGTGTCCGGGCCGCTCAACGCCGGCGCGTTCGGCCCGAACCAGCTCGACCCGACGTTCGGCCCCGAAGCGGTGTTCGTGCACGCGCCGACGACGCAGAACTCCTCGCCCGCGCAAGGGTTCCAGCACTTCGGCGAGCTGAACGTCGACGGCGGCAGCGGCGACCTGCGCGTGGACCTGCGCGACGCCACCGGCAAGTCCCTGTGGTCCAAGACCCTGCACCCGCAGGGCCGCTGACCGCACCGCAACCGACCCCGCGCTAGGCTCGCGCCCGGTAACACGAATCCGCACAAGGAGAAACACCGTCGTGACTGAACGCACGCTGGTCCTCGTCAAGCCCGATGGCGTCGCGCGCGGCCTCGTCGGCGAGGTCGTCTCGCGCATCGAGCGCAAGGGCCTGAAGCTGGCCGCCCTCGAGCTGCGCACCGTCGAGCGCTCGCTGGCCGAGGAGCACTACGCCGAGCACAAGGAACGTTCGTTCTTCGGCGACCTGCTGGAGTTCATCACGTCGGGTCCGCTCGTCGCGATCGCCGTGGAGGGGCCGCGCGCCATCGCCGCGTTCCGCCAGCTGGCCGGCGGCACCGACCCGGTCGAGAAGGCCACGCCGGGCACCCTGCGCGGCGACTTCGCGCTGGAGACCCAGTTCAACCTGGTGCACGGCTCCGACTCCCCGGAGTCGGCCGAGCGCGAGCTGAAGCTGTGGTTCCCCGACCTGTGAGCCGGGACTGAAAGCCGGGGCGGGGCCGAGCGGCTCCGCCCCGGCTTTCCCTTCTCCACCAAGTGTTCCGAGGGGCGACACGACCATGCCGACGCTGCCACTGACGGCCCGCGACTACCTCGCGCACCTGCGCGCGCTCACCGCGGCGTTCACCGACCTCGCCCGCTCCGCCGACGTCGGCGTGGCCGTGCCGGCCTGCGCGGGCTGGACGTGGCCCGACCTCGTGACCCACACCGGCAACGTGCACCGCTGGGCCGCCGAGGTCGTGCGCACCGGCGAACCGCGGAAGCAGGCGTTCGAGGAGCCGGCGGCGGGTGACCTCGCCGGCTGGTACGCCGAGAGCGCCGCCCTGCTGCTGGCCGCCCTCGGAGAAGCCGACCCCGAGGAACGGTGCTGGCACTTCTGCGGCACCGCGAAGACGAAGCTGTTCTGGTTCCGCCGTCAGGTCCACGAGACGGCGATGCACCTGGTCGACGCCCACGCCTGCGCGGGCACGACCCCGGTCCTCGATCCGCTCGTGTCGGCCGACGGCATCGACGAGGTCCTCGGCGCGATGCTGCCGAGGATCACCCGCTGGCACGCCGTGCCGCCGCTGCCCGTGCCGCTCACGGTGCGCGCCACCGACACCGGCCACGAGTGGACGGTCGTGCCGGGGGAGCCGCCCGTGCTCGGTGAAGGCGAGGCCGCCGCCACCGTCGAGGCCCCCGCGCAGGACCTGCTGACGCTGCTGTGGAAGCGCGGCGAAGCCACCCCGCGCATCACCGGCGACGAGGAACTGGCCCGCGTGTTCCTGAAATCCCCGCTCACCCCCTGACCGGAACCGCCCGTTCTGAGCCATTCAGGCGGCGTTCATCCTGAATCCTTCCGCCGGCCGGACTGCTCCACTTTGCTGAGCGAAGTTACCAACTCGATACTGGGGTGCCTGGTGAAGAAGTCACGCTCCGTGCTGCTCTGCGCCCTTTGCGCACTGTTCGCCACTGCCGTCACCGCGCCGGCGTACGGCGACCCGCTCGCCGCACCGCTGGGCACGCGGCCGGTGGAGGGCGCGCCCGCGGCGTCGTCGGCCCGCGAAGCCCCGGTCACGGCCGCGGCGACGACCGACGACGGCCTCGAGACCAGCAGCGCCACCTCGGCCATCGCGCCCGGGCTGCAGCTCACGCAGTTCGACCGCTTCGACCCGGCGGGCTGGATCCGCGGCGACACCCTCAGCGTCGACCTCACCAGCAAGGTCCTCGAGCCCACATACCTGAGCCCCGGCACGGTTTCCGCGCGCACGCCGCTGTCGCAGCAGGTCGCGCGCACCGGCGCGGTGGCCGGGGTGAACGGCGACTTCTTCGACATCAACGCCACCGGCGCGCCCGAGGGCGTCGGCATTTCCGACGGGCAGCTGCAGACCGCGCCGGCCGCCGGGCACAACACCACCGCCGCGATCACCGACGAGGGTCGCGCGAAGCTGGCCGACATCTTCCTCGAAGCGTCGGTGCAGCTGCCGGACGGCCGCAGCGTGCCGGCCACGAACTTCAACAGCCCGGTGCTGGGCAAGGACGCGCTCGGCGTCTACACCCCGCTGTGGGGCGCTTCGGCGCGCGCGACTTCGGTGGCCGGCGCCGCGCGGGTGGCCGAGGTCGAGGCGCGCGACGGCGTGGTCACCCAGGTGCGCGCGCAGCCGGCCGACGGGCCGATCCCCGCGGGCAGCACGCTGCTGCTGGGCCGCGAAGCGGGCGCGGACACCCTCGCCGCGCTGAAGGTCGGCGACCACCTCGGTGTGTCCTACGCACCACGGTCCGACGCCGGGAAGATCGCCGTCGCCGTGGGCGGAAACGAGGCCCTGCTGAAGGACGGTGTGCTGCAGCCGGTCGACGACACCACGCTCGCCCCGCGCACCGGCGTCGGCTTTTCCGCCGACGGCAAGCACCTGTGGCTCATGACCGTCGACGGCCGGCAGGCCGACAGCCGCGGCATGACCGAGGCCGAGCTGGGTCGCCGCCTGAAAGCCCTGGGTGCCGACGACGGCGGCGGCTCCTCCACGCTCCTCGCGCGGGGCGAGGGCGAGGCCGCGCCGAGCGTCCGCAACGCGCCGTCGGACGGCGGGGAACGCCTGGTGCCCAACGGGATCGGCATCAAGACCGTGCCCGGCAGCGGCCGGCTGACCGGCTTCGCCCCGGCGCCCGCGCAGAACACGACGAACGCCACGCGAGTCCTTTCCGGACTGTCGCGCGTGCTCGTCGCCGACGCGCACGACGAGACCGGCGCGGCCGTCGCGGCGCACCCGCGGTGGAGCACGTCGGACCCGGGCCGCGCGACCGTGACGGACAACGTGCTCACCGCCCACGCCGACCGCAAGCACCCGGAAGCGCGCGAAGACGTCTCGGTGGTGGCCCGCGATGGCAAGGCTTCCGGCAAGACGACCATGTCCGTGCTCGGCGCGCCGGTGCGGCTGGGCACGAGCACTTCGCAGGTCGCGCTGTCCGGCGCGGGCGCGCACAGCACGTTCCAGGTCTTCGGCTACGACGCCGACGGCTACGGCACCTGGGTGGAGCCGCGCGACGTGAAGCTCGAGTTCGACCCCGCCGTGGTGGACGTGCGGCCCGCCGCCGACGGGTTCGAGGTCACGGCGAAGACCGCTTCGGGCGCCTCGGCGATCACGGTCCACGCGGGCGGGCTGACCGAGCACCTGGCCGCCTCCGTCGGCACCGAGCCGCAGGTGGCGTCTCCTTTGGACGGTCCGGCGGGCTGGAGCGCCAGCGTGTACCCGGCGGTGGTCGGGGCCGCGTTGTCGCCGGCCGAAGGGCGGGACGGCGGGCAGGGCCTGGCGCTCGACTACCGGCTCACCGGCACCACGGCCACGCGCGCCGCGTACGTGACCGCCGCGACGCCGCTGCCCGTTCCGGCCGGCACGCAGAAGATCGGCCTGTGGGTCGACGGCGACGGCAAGGGTGCCTGGCTGCGCGCGGAGCTGCACGACCAAGCCAACGTGGCGTCCATTGTGGACCTCTCGCTCAGCGTCGACTGGACGGGCTGGAAGTACGTCACCGCCGCCGTGCCGGCCGGGCTGCCGGACGGCCAGCGCCTCACCCGCTTCTACGCGGTGGAGAACGTGCCGGACCAGCAGTACGAAGGTCACCTCGTGTTCGACGACCTCACCTTCGAGGTCGCGCCGTCCACGTCCGTGCCCGCCGACCCGGCCGCGCACGACCCGGCGCTGGTCACCGACGGCACGCTCGGCACCGGCGGCCTGCGGATCGCGGTGATCAGCGACGCGCAGTTCACCGCCGACGCGCCCGACGGCCCGCTGGTGGCGCAGGCGCGCCGCGCGATGCGGGAGGCAGTGGCCGCGAAGCCGGACCTCGTGCTGATCAACGGCGACCTCGTCGATCGCGGCACCGCGCCCGACTTCGTGCTGGCGCGCAAGGTGATCACCGAGGAGCTCGACGGCAAGGTGCCGTGGTACTACGTGCCCGGCAACCACGAAGCCGAGGGCGGCAACGGCCTGGCCGACTTCCAGGCCGCGTTCGGCGCGACGCACCAGGTCGTGGACGTGCACGGCATCCGGCTGGTGCTCATGGACTCCTCGCGTGGCTCGCTGCGCGCCGGCGGCTTCGACCAGGTGCGGATGCTTCGCGGCGCGCTCGACGGCGCCGCCCGCGACCGGTCGATCCGCGGTGTCGTCGTCGCGATGCACCACCCGGTGAAGGACCCGAGTCCCACGGGCAACTCGCAGCTGGGCGACCGCAAGGAAGCCGACCTGCTGCAGACGTGGCTGACGGGGTTCGAGCAGTCCTCGGGCAAGCAGGCGGCGGCGATCGCGTCGCACGCGGGCGTGTTCAGCCTGTCGCGCACCGACGGTGTGCCGTACCTGGTCAACGGCAACTCGGGCAAGACGCCCGCGGCCGCGCCCGGTGACGGCGGGTTCGTCGGCTGGACGCTGGTGCGCGTCGACCCGTCGGCGAAGGACCAGCCGGTGCGCTTCGAGACGCGGCCGAACGTCGACGCGCTGACGCTGTCCGGTCCCGCCTCGCTGCGGTGGGGTGCGAAGGCGCAGCTGACCGCGACGCTCACGCAGGCGGGTCGCGCCGTGCCGGTCGCGTACCCGGTGAGCGCGGACTGGAGCGGCTTCTTCGCCCACCTCGGCGCCGGCCGTCCGGCACCGTGGGACGTGGTGTCGTACGACACGGCGAGCGGCGTGCTGACCGCGTTGCACCCGGGTGTCGCGCGGATTTCCGTGACGGTGAACGGCGTTTCGAAGGACCTGACGGTCACCGTCCGCTGATCGATCGGGAAACCGGTCGAAAACTGTCGGTGCCCGCGCCTAGTGTCGTCGAGGTGGCAGAGGCAACGGCGGAACCGGCACTGGTGCAGGCGAAGGCACTGGTGAAGCGGTTCGGTGAGTTCGAAGCGGTGCGCGGCATCGACGTCGAGGTGCGGCCGGGGGAGGCGTTCGGCTTCCTCGGGCCCAACGGCGCCGGGAAGTCGTCGACGATGCGGATGATCGCGTGCGTGTCGCCACGCACCGACGGCGACCTGCGGGTGCTGGGCATGGACCCGGACGTCGACGGGCCGCGCATCCGCGCGCGCCTGGGTGTGGTGCCGCAGGAGGACAACCTCGACGTCGAGCTGTCGGTGCGGCAGAACCTGCAGATCTACGGGCGCTACTTCGGCCTGTCGCGGGCGCACGTGCGGGCGAAAGCCGAGGAACTGATGGAGTTCGCGCAGCTCAGCGACCGTGCGGAAGCCACCGTCGACTCGCTCTCGGGCGGCATGAAGCGGCGGCTCACCATCGCGCGCTCGCTGGTGAACGACCCGGAGCTGCTGCTGCTCGACGAACCGACCACGGGCCTCGACCCGCAGGCCCGCCACCTGCTGTGGGACCGCCTGTTCCGGCTGAAGGCGCGCGGCACCACGCTCATCGTCACCACGCACTACATGGATGAGGCAGAACAGCTCTGCGACCGGCTCGTCGTCATGGACGGCGGCCGGATCGCCGCCGAGGGCTCGCCGGCGGAGCTGATCGCGCGGTACTCCACGCGCGAGGTCGTGGAGCTGCGCTTCGCGCCGGGTGAACAGCAGACCGCGGCCTCGGCCGTCGAGGACCTGGCCGAGCGCGTCGAGGTCCTGCCCGACCGCGTGCTGCTGTACACGATGACGGGCGAGGCGACGCTGGAACGCGCGCACGAACGCGGCCTGCGCCCGGTCTCCAGCCTGGTGCGGCGCAGTTCCCTGGAAGACGTCTTCCTGCGCCTGACCGGCCGGACGTTGGTGGACTGATGACGATCTCCGCGACGGGCCGGGTCGTCGGCAGCTGGCGGGGCGCCTGGCTGCGCGTCGAGGGCCACTGGACGTGGTACCGACGGCACTGGGTCAGCACGCTGTACTCCACGGGCCTGCAACCGGTGCTGTTCCTGGCCGCCATGGGGCTGGGTTTCGGCTCGCAGGTGCAGGCCGGCCCGGCGACGGGCGGGGTGTCCTACCTCGTGTACGTCGCCCCGGCGCTGCTGGTGGCCGGCGCGGCGCAGCAGGGCGTGGGTGACTCGACGTACCCCGTCCTGTCGGGGTTCAAGTGGCAGAAGGACTACGTCGCCGTCACGGCCACGCCGGTCTCGGCCGGGCAGCTGCTGGGCGGGCACTTCATCTGGACCACGCTGAAACTCACGCTGGCGGGCGCGATCTACGCGGTGATCGCGGTGTTCTTCGGCGCCTGGCAGAACTTCGGCGCCGTCCTGGTGGTCCTCGTCGGCACGCTGACCGGGCTCGCCTGCGCGGCGCCGATGACGGCGCTGGCGGCGAAGACGTTCGACGAGGGGCAGCGCTTCGGGCTGCTGTTCCGCTTCGTGGTGATGCCGATGACGTTGTTCTCCGGCACGTTCTTCCCGATCAGCCAGATCCCGCTGTACCTGCGCTGGCTCGCGTGGCTGTCGCCGCTGTGGCACGGCACGCAGCTCGCGCGCGCCGGCACGCTCGGCGGCGTCGGCGGGCTCGCGGTGCTCGGGCACACGGCATACCTGGTGGCTCTCGTCGTGGTGGGCTGGGCACTGGCCCACCGCTGGTTCTACCGCCGGCTGGTGGCGTGATGACCGACGTGCGAGCCACCGAGTTCCAGCGCCGCGGTCTCCTCATCCGCGTCCTCCCGCCGGGCATGTACAGCGGGCGTGCCGGCGCGCTGATCGAGCGGGCGATCACCGTCTACGGGCGGTCGTGGACGATCCTGCTCTCCGGCGCGCTCGAGCCGTTGTTCTACCTGCTGGCGTTCCAGGTCGGGTTCGGCAAGCTGGTGCAGACGGTGCCGGGGCCGGACGGGCGGCCGATGAGCTACGTCGCGTTCGTGGCACCGGCGCTGCTGGCGTCGTCGGCGATGAACGGAGCCGTGTTCGAGAGCACCTACAACCTGTTCTTCAAGCTGCGCTACGCGAAAACCTACGACGCCATGCTCGCCACCCCCATCGGCCCGCTCGACGTCGCGCTGGGGGAGATCGGCTGGGCGATGCTGCGCGGCGGGCTGTACTCCGTGGCGTTCATGGCCGTCACGGGCGCCATGGGGCTGCTCACGTCGTGGTGGGCGCTGCTGCTCCTGCCGGTGGCGCTGCTGGTGTCGTTCACGTTCTCCGCCATCAGCATCACGCTCGTGAGCTACCTGAAGTCGACGTCGCAGTTCGACTACATCCAGCTCGTGCTGATGCCGATGTTCCTGTTCTCCACCACGTTCTTCCCGATCACGGTCTACCCCGAAGCCATCCAGTGGGTGGTGCGGGTTTTCCCCCTGTACCACGGCATCGAGCTCATGCGCGGCCTCGCGACCGGCTTCTTCTCGTGGAGCATGGCGGGGAACCTCGCCTACCTGCTGGTGCTCGCGGCGATCGGGGTCTGGGGGTCGACGCGGCGGATCGCGAAGCTCCTGCTGACCTGACGCTGGTGTCCAAAGTGCGACCTGTCGTATTTCGGCCACGGCGAAGATCGTGACGCCGCGCCCGGCCTGCCCCAGGCTGACCGGATGCACGGAAGACCTCTGAAGCTGGCCGCGCTCACCGCCGGCTTGTCCCTCGCCCTGGCCGTCCCCACTGTTTCCGCCTCGGCCGAGCCCGCCCACGCGCAGCCGTGGCAGCTCGTCGGCCCCAACAGCGCCGGCGGGCACCTCGCCTTCACGCCCGACGCCCCGGCGCGGCTGTACGTGCTGCCCGACAGCGGCCGCGCCGTCTACCGCACCGACGACCACGGCGACACCTGGACCACACCGGGTCCCTTGGGCGCCAACGGCACCGCGATCGCGGCCGACCCGCGCGACGGGTCCGTCGTCTACGTCACCGCCACCGACCCCGCCACGGGCACCGGCGAGGTGCTGCGCAGCGACGACGCGGCGCGTACGTTCCACGCCGCCGCCACGAGTCCTGGGCTGTTCACGTCCGTGGTGGTCTCGCCCTCGGGCGAGGACGTTTTCGCGGCGGGCGACGACGGCGTGCTCACCAGCACCGACCACGGCCGCCACTGGGCGAAGCTCCCGGGCGCGCCGGCAGGGGTCACCGACCTCGCCCTCGACGGCGACCACCTGTTCCTGGCCACCGGCAGCGAAATCCACGTCGTCGACAACGCGCTGAGCCACCCGCGCGCCCCGCGCGAGCTCGCGGTGCCCGGCACGCAGTACCTGTCGAACCTGGCCGCGGCCGACGGCATGGTGGTCGGCTCGGGCGTGCTCGGCAGCGCCGTGTTCTCCACCGACGGGGGCCGGACGTTCCGCACCCTGACCGGTCCGTGGGGCGCCGACGACGCGATGGCGTTCACGGGGCTGACCCCCGCCGGTGAGCTCGAGGTCCAGTCGATCGCCTCGCCGGGGCCCGACGGCAGCGCGGGCGCCCGCGACGTCTGGGTCAGCCGCGACCGCGGCCGCACGTGGACCGACCACCCGGCCGCGACCGGCGCGATCGACCTCTACTCCGAGGTCGGCGGCTTCCCGGACCGCCCGCGCGAGCAGGTCGTCGCCGCGGCCGCGGGGATCTTCACCACGGCCGACTCGGTGACGTTCCGGCGCATCGGCGTGCCCGACACCGAGGTCAACGCGCTCGCGAGCGTCGGCCCGGCGCTCGTCGCGGCCACGCGCAGTGGCACCTACCGCTCGACAGCGCCGTTCGCGGCGCACCTCCCGCGTGGCTACCAGGACTGGGGCTGGACCGGCCAGGCCCCGGACACCTTGGGCAACTCCGTCGGGGCGCTCGCGACGGTGTCGGCCAAGGCCGTGCTGCGCGTGCGGCAGGGCTACTGCGAGGTCGACTGCTTCACCGTCGAAAGCTCCGGTGACGGCGGCAAGACGTGGCAGCAGTTCGCGACCGTGCCGGGCAACTCCCGCGCGCTGGCCGTGGATCCGCACGACCCGAACACGGTGTACGCGGGCAGCTACCTCACACCCGCCGTCTACACGAGCCACGACGGCGGCCGCACGCTGACGCAGCACGTGCTCGCCGGCCTGGACGGCGTGCAGTCGGTCGCCGTCGACCCGCGCTCCCGCGGCGCCGTGTGGATCGGCGACGTCACCGGCCTCTACCGCAGCACCGACGGCGGCGCCACCGCGCGCAAGGTCTTCGACGGCGAGGTCGCCCACGTGACCGTCGACCCGCGCGACGCCCGCCACGTCGTGGTCACCGGCGCCGGCTTCGTCAAGGTCACCACCGACGGCGGGGCCACCTTCCGCCCCGCGGCCGGCCTCGGCACCGCCGGCTACTCCGACGCCACCTTCACCGGCGACGGCGCCCTGTACGTGTCCTCCGCCGACAAGTACGAACCCGGCGCCGGGGTGCTCGTCAGCCACGACGGCGGCCGCCGGTTCACCCCGCTGCCCACCCAGCCGGCCGACCGCGACGTGCGCACCCTCCTGCCGTCGGCCGACGGCCACTGGCTCCTCGCCGGCACGGGCGCGGGCGTCTACCGCCTGCCCCTGCGGTGATCCACGGGGCCGGGTGTCCGCAGTGGACACCCGGCCCGGGTCCTCAGTGGACGTTCAGTCGTCGAGCCAGCCGAGTTTCGCGACCTGCCACGCCAGCTGCATCCGGCTCTGCGCGTCGGCCCGCTGCATCAGGTCCTGCAACCTCCGCTGCACCGTCCGGTGGCTCACCCCGAGGTGCTTCGCTATCGACTTGTCGCTCACGCCGCCGACGAGGAGCGACAGCAGCCGGCGCTCGTCGGCCGACAACGGCGCGTCGGCGGGGATGCCGTCGACGCGCAGGGGAGACGCGCGTTCCCAGTAGCTCTCGAACAGCGCCACCAGCGCGGTCACCAGGCTGCTGCCCAGCACGAGCGCGGCGGTCGGTTCGCCCGTGGCCTCGTCGTCGGCGAGCGGGCACAGCGCGAGCGCCCGGTCGGCCACGGCGAGGCGCACGGGCAGCTTCGCGATGGTCCGGGCCCGTTCGCCCAGGCGGATGCCCTCGGCGAGGCCCGCGATCGCGCCTGGTTCTTCAAGCAGTGCGGTCTCGTAGAGCACCCGGAAGCGCACGCCGCGGGCCAGGGCGCGGAACTCCTCGTCGTTCTCGGCGGCCGGCATGGCGATGGGCGCCTCGCGGCAGAACCACAGCACCTCCTCGCGCGCGTCTCGCTGGAGGCTCAGCGCCTGCTGCCGGATCGCCTCCGCGCCGGTGACGACCTCGACCAGCCGCGACGAATCCCGCCGCCGCGCGCTGTCGCGGTACTGCTCGGCCAATTCCGTCAGGGCGGCGCGGGCGCGTTCGAGCTCCGACTGGCCGTGGCGCAGCAACGGCCCCAGCGAGACGTCGGGCGGCGCCGGCACGTAGTGCTCGCCGGTGCGGCTCACGAGGCGCTTGGCCACGAGCGAGCCGAGCACCCGCTCGACCTCGGCCACGGCGAGCCCCAGCCGCGTGCTCACCTCACCGGCGGCGGCGCGGTAGCCGCCCACGAGCACGCGCAACACCCGCTCCTCGTCGGCGGACAGGCCGAGCGCTTCGAGCACCGGACCTCCTCGGGCGTCGGCGAACTGCGATCGGTATCCAACCCGGACGAGGTGTCGAAACGATCACGGGCGGGGCCCTACCGCGCGGGGTTCGGCGGACCCGTCTCCGGCGGGGCCACGGCGGCGAGCGCGTCGACGAGGCCGTGGCCGTAGAAGCCGTTGTAGCTGTCGTAGCCGGCGCAGTAGGCGTCCTGGGCGCCGTCGCCGGTGAGGTCGTAGTCGTCGGGGCACGGCATGGGCGTGGCCCGCGTGTCCAGGGCGTGGCGCAGGTCCGCCGCCGACATGCCGGGGTGCGCCGACTTCAGCAGCGCCAGCACGCCCGCCACGTGGGGCGCGGCCATCGACGTGCCGCACAGCGGCGCGTAGCCCCCGGGCACGGTCGACACCACGCAGCGCCCGGCTTCGCCGCCCGGGGCAGTGACATCCACCACACCGAGGCCGTACGAGCTGTAGCCGGCCTTCACGCGGTCCGCGCCCACGGCCGACACCGCCACCACGTCACGCAGGCCGGCCGGCAGCGCTTCGCACTTCGTGGCCCCCGCCGTCCGCACGCCCGAGTGGGCCGACGGCGTCAGGTCCACGGCCTCGTTGGTCGCCGCCGCGACGTTCAGCGCCCCGGCCGAAGTGGCGTACTCCACCGCGCGCGCCAGCACCTCGTGGACGACGCCGCGGTCGTCGCCGCGCACGCACGACAGCGACCACGGGTTCACGAACCAGCTGCTGTTGGTCACGGGCAGGTGGTGCGCCGCCGACCACATCAGCCCGCACACCGCGGCCTCGGGATCGGCGTAGCCGCGGTCGTCGATCACCTTCACCGACGCGATCCGCACGCCGGGCGCGACGCCCGTCACGCCCTTGCCGTCGTCGGCCGCGGCGATGATGCCGGCCACGTGGGTGCCGTGCACCGAGGTCGTCGGCTGCCAGGCCGCCGGCCGCGGGTCGGCGACGCCGGTGAGGCAGCCGGCGGAGTCGGCGGGGTCCATCGCGGCGGCGAGATCGGGGTGGTCCGGGTCGACGCCGGAGTCGAGCACGCCGACCACCACGTCACGGCTGCCTTCGCTGACCTGGTGCGCGGTGGGCGCGCCCACCATCTTCATGTCCCACTGCTCACCCGACAGGTCGGCCGTCGACACCTGCGCCGGGTCGCTCAGGTGCAGCTCGGCCCGCGCGGGCTGCGGCGGCACGGCGTCGCCGCTCGCGCGCTGCGCCGCGAGCCGGGTGCCCTGCGCGCTGAACGCGCGGTCCAGCCCGATGTGCGACCCGAAGTCCGGATCGTCGGAAGTGACGACGCCGACCGCGATCTGCGGGTAGTACCCGGACGAGTGACCGCAGGCGGCTTCGACCTGCTCGCGTGCGGAGTCTTCGGAGGTGCCCCGGTCGAAGGCGACGACGTAGCGCAGGGTCCGCCCGGACGGGTGGCAGCTCGGCGCGTCCGCGCTCGCCGGCCCGGCGGCGAGGCACCCGCAGAGCACCGCGACGAGGCACACGGCCGCGCGCAGTGGCCGCGCCAGCAGGGACACCGGACCTCCTACCGAATGCAGGAAACGCCGGGCACCCGCGCGCACGCGTGCCCGAGCCGCACGGTAACCAGGCTCGCGCGGCGGGACAAGCGGAACCGCCGAGTTCGCCCCGCGACGGCACGCCCGGGTGGCTGCGCAAGGCACCGACTACACCGGGTGCACCCCCGGGTGTGGGATACTCACGTCGACCGCCTCGACGACGGGCATCCTGCCTGCGTCGGGAGTGGTCCGGAGGAGTGCCGGACCGGCACCACTCGCGTCGCCCCCGGGAGGCCGGGCAGCTCGACGTGGTGGGGCTGGCCCGCGAGGGGTCGGAGCCAGGCCGGCGCGCCGCCGAGGAGACCTGACCGTGCCCGGTTCGCCGAACCCGGTGGACCGCACGGTTTGCCACGCAAGGATTCCCGCCGCTGGTCACCACCACGGCGGGCACGGAACAGAAAGGGCCCCTGCGCGGCCGCGTCGTGACCGGTGAGAACCGGCAGACGCGCCCGGGGGCGGAGGAGACACATGTCGAACGCGGAAACACCCGCCGATCAGACCGGCGGGAATACCGCCGCACCCGTGACCAGTCAGTTGGGGGAGCTGCCGCCGCGCATTCGCGTGCACGCGCTGGCCAAGCTGCTGGGCTCCAGCAGCCGCGACCTGCTCGCCAAGCTGGCCGAGCTGGGCGAGAGCCCCCGCAGCGCTCAGTCGAGCGTGACGCGCGAGGTCGCGTTCAAGGTGGCCGAGGCGCTCGCCCCGGCCGAGAGCGCGCCCGAGGTCACCGCGGCCACCGAGAGCACCGCGACCCCTGAGGTCGCCAAGGCCGCCGAGGTCGCCGAGGTCGCCGAGGTCACTGAGCAGCCGGCTCAGCCCGAACCCGTCCTGGCCGAAAGCACCGAAAGCACCAAGACCGCCGAGGCCCCCGAGGTCGCGGAGCAGCCCGCCGAAGAGCAGGCCGCCCGCGAGCCGCGCCGCCGCGTCCGCCGGGCCGCCGTGCCCGCGGTCGTGGTGAGCGACCCGCCCGCGGAGGTCGAGGCCGAGGAGCCGGCCCAGGCCAAGCGCCCGGTGCACGTGCCGGTGTTCGCCGCGCCGTCGCCGGTCTTCCTGCCGCCGGAGCCCGAGCCCGCCGGCGAGCGGCCCGCCCGCAGCCGGCCCGAGCCGGTGTTCGGCGTCGGCCCGAAGCCGGTCACCGAAGAGGCCCCGGCCGAGGACGAGCAGGCCGAGGACACCACGGGCGAGGACACCGACGACCGCTCCGAGGACGACGAGGACGGTGCGGCCGGCCGTCGCCGGCGTCGTCGCGGCCGTCGTGGCCGCGGCCGGGGCAAGGGCGGCGACGAGGGCGGCGCCGAAGACGACGAAGCCACCGACGAGCCGGACCGCAAGCGCGGCTCGGCGAAGCAGGACGACAAGCAGGCCGACAAGCCGGAAAAGCAGGCCGACAAGGCCGACAAGGCCGAGCCCGAGCAGGGCGAGCAGACCGAGTCCGAGGACTCGTCCGGCGAAGCCGAGGCCGACGGCGACTCCGACGGTGAGGGCGGCAGCCGCCGCCGGCGCCGTCGCCGCCGTCGCAAGGGCGGGGACGACGACGGGTCCGACGCGACCACCGACGACCCGCCCAACACCGTCACCCACGTGCGCCAGGCCAAGGCGGAGCAGCCCGAGCGCCCGGCGCGCGACGAGGTGCGCAGCGTCCGCGGCTCCACGCGCCTGGAGGCCAAGCGCCAGCGCCGCCGCGACGGCCGCGAGGCCGGCCGCCGCCGTGCCCCGATCCTGTCGGAGGCCGAGTTCCTCGCCCGCCGCGAGTCGGTGGAGCGCACGATGGTCGTCGCCGAGAAGGGCGACTCCACGCAGATCGCCGTGCTCGAGGACGGCGTGCTCGTGGAGCACTTCGTCACCTCGGCCGGCACCGGCTCGATCGTGGGCAACGTCTACCTCGGCCGCGTGCAGAACGTGCTGCCGAGCATGGAGGCCGCGTTCATCGACATCGGCCGCGGCCGCAACGCCGTGCTCTACGCCGGCGAGGTCGACTGGGACGCCGCCGGCCTGGAGGGCAAGGCCCGCAAGATCGAGCAGGCCCTGTCCACCGGCGACAGCGTGCTCGTGCAGGTCACGAAGGACCCGGTCGGGCACAAGGGCGCCCGGCTGACCACGCAGATCTCGCTGCCCGGCCGCTTCCTGGTCTACGTGCCGGCCGGCGGGGCCACGGGCATCTCGCGCAAGCTGCCGGAGAACGAGCGGCGCCGCCTCAAGGACATCCTCAAGCGGATCGTCCCCGAGGACGCGGGCGTGATCATCCGCACCGCGTCGGAGGGCATCGCCGAGGAGGAGCTCGACCGCGACGTCCGGCGCCTCAAGGTGCAGTGGGACGTCATCAAGGAGAAGGCCGACGCGGGTGCCGCCAAGAAGGGCGGCGCGCCGACCATGCTCTACGAGGAGCCCGACCTGCTGGTGAAGGTCGTGCGCGACCTGTTCACCGAGGACTTCGCCAAGCTCGAGGTCCAGGGCGGCAAGTCCTTCGACACGATCCACTCGTACGTGGAGCACGTGGCCCCGGACCTGGCCGACCGCCTCAAGCGCTACACCGGCACCGGCGACGTGTTCGCCGACCACCGGATCGACGAGCAGATCACGAAGGCGCTCGACCGCAAGGTCTGGCTGCCCTCGGGTGGTTACCTCGTCATCGACCGCACCGAGGCGATGACGGTGATCGACGTCAACACCGGCAAGTTCACCGGCTCGGGCGGCAACCTCGAGGAGACGGTGACGCGCAACAACCTGGAGTCGGCGGAGGAGATCGTCCGCCAGCTGCGGCTGCGCGACATCGGCGGCATCATCGTGATCGACTTCATCGACATGGTGCTCGAGTCCAACCGCGAGCTGGTGCTGCGCCGCCTCACCGAGTGCCTGGGCCGCGACCGCACGCGGCACCAGGTCGCCGAGGTCACGTCGCTGGGTCTCGTGCAGATGACCCGCAAGAAGATCGGCACGGGCCTGCTCGAGGCGTTCTCCACGCCGTGTGAGCACTGCAAGGGCCGTGGGGTCATCGTGTCCACCGAGCCGCAGCGCACCGGCGGTGGCGGCAACGGCAACGGCAACAACGGCCACAACCACGGCAACGGCGGTGGCGGGGACACCAAGAGCTCCCGGCGCTCGCGCGGCCGCGGCAAGGGCGACGAGCAGCAGGCCGAGCACATCAAGGTCGTGGAGCCGGTCCCGGCGCCCACGCCCGAGCAGCGCGAGTCCGTGGTGTCGGCCGTGCAGGCGATGGTGAACGCGTCGAAGGCGGCGTCCCACAAGGGCGAGCACGAGCACGAGCCGCACGTCGAGGACGAGCCGAAGCCGCTGGCCGAGGCCGTGAAGACGGTGGAGACGGCGCAGGAGACGGCGGCTCCGGCCGTCGAGGAAGCGGCTCAGCCGGCTGAGACGGCTGAGAAGACCGAGGTTCCCGAGGTTGCCGAGACCGCTGAGGCGGCCGCGTCGACTGTGCCGGCTGTGCCGGATTCGGGGACTTCGGAGACCGAATCCGAGGTCGACGTGCCGGCTCCGGCCACGCGGCCCACCCGGCGCCGGTCGCGCCGGGCGGCGTCGCGCCCGGCGGGTCCGCCGGTGCACGCCTCGGAGCAGAGCTGAAAGACCACGTAGGGGACCCCGGTGTCCATCCACCGGGGAACCTCACGTAACCTGTAGTACGGCCTGCCACCAGAGCAGGCCGCTGCGCGAGCACTTGGACCGCCTCCGGGCGGGCCGTCCGCGCCAGCCCCCACCCGATTGCCTAGTAGTTACAGGGCCGAGTTAATGCAGGAGACTTCCGTGTCGGCGTACGCGATCGTCAAGACCGGCGGCAAGCAGTACAAGGTGGCCGTCGGCGACGTCGTCGAGGTCGAGAAGCTCGAGGGCGAGCCGGGCACCGAGCACACCTTCCCCGCCGTGCTGTTCGTGGACGGTGGCGAGGTCACCACGGACGCCGACGCGTTGGCGAAGGTCTCGGTCACCGGCAAGGTCGTGGAGCAGACCAAGGGTCCGAAGATCCGGATCCACAAGTTCAAGAACAAGACCGGCTACCACAAGCGCCAGGGTCACCGGCAGAAGCTGACCCGCGTCGAGGTCACCGGTATCTCCAAGTAGTTCTTCGGATCTTCGTAGTCTTTCAGAAAGAGGCTTGAGCGATGGCTCACAAGAAGGGTGCGTCCAGCTCCCGCAACGGTCGCGACTCCAACGCCCAGCGACTGGGCGTGAAGCGCTACGGCGGCCAGGAGGTGAACGCCGGCGAGATCCTGATCCGTCAGCGTGGCACCAAGTTCCACCCCGGCGTGAACGTCGGCCGTGGCGGCGACGACACGCTGTTCGCGCTCGCCGCCGGTGCGGTCGAGTTCGGCACCAAGCGTGGCCGCAAGACGGTCAACATCGTGCCTTCGGTCGCCGCTGAAGCCTGATCTTCAGGTTTTCTGCACCACGACTTTCCGACGAGGGGTGGAGCCGGAATATCCGGCACCACCCCTCGTTTGTGTTGTCCGACAGTTTTCTTCGCGAGTGAAGTGAGGCAGTGCCATGGCGTCCCGGTTCGTGGACCGCGCGGTGATCCACCTGACCGCCGGTGACGGGGGCAACGGCTGTGCCTCCGTGCACCGCGAAAAGTTCAAGCCCCTGGGCGGCCCGGACGGCGGCAACGGCGGCAACGGCGGCGACGTCACGCTCGTCGTCGACCCCAACGTGCACACCCTGCTCGACTTCCACTTCCGCCCCCACGCCAAAGCGGGCAGCGGCAAGATGGGCATGGGCAGCAACCGCAACGGCGCCGCCGGCGAACCGCTGGAGATGCGCGTGCCGTCCGGCACCGTCGTCTTCACGGAGGACGGCGAGCTCGTGGCCGACCTCGTGTCGCCCGGCACCACGTTCATTGCGGCCCAGGGCGGCCGCGGCGGCCTGGGTAACGCGGCGCTGGCGTCGAAGGCCCGCAAGGCCCCCGGCTTCGCGCTGCTGGGCGAGCCCGGCGAGTCGCGCAACCTGGTGCTGGAGCTGCGTTCGGTCGCCGACGTCGGCCTGCTCGGCTTCCCGAGCGCGGGCAAGTCGTCGCTGATCTCCGTGCTCTCGGCCGCGAAGCCGAAGATCGCCGACTACCCGTTCACCACGCTCGTGCCGAACCTCGGCGTGATCACCGCCGGCTCCACCGTGTTCACGATGGCCGACGTACCGGGCCTGATCCCGGGCGCGTCGGAGGGCAAGGGCCTGGGGCTCGATTTTCTGCGCCACATCGAGCGATGCGCCGTGCTGGTGCACGTGGTCGACTGCGCGACGCTGGAGCCGGGCCGCGACCCGGTGTCCGATGTGGACGCTCTGGAAGCGGAGCTCGCGAAGTACACCCCGGGCCTGGGCGGCAAGCTCGACGAGCGCCCCCGCGTGGTGGTGCTGAACAAGATCGACGTGCCGGAGGCGGCCGAGCTGGCGGAGTTCGTGCGGCCCGAGTTCGAGGCCCGCGGCCTGCAGGTGTTCGAGGTCTCGACGGCTTCGCGCAAGGGCCTGCGGGAGCTCACGTTCGCGCTGGCGAAGGTCGTGGAGGAGTACCGCGAGGCGCAGCCGGTGCTGGAGCAGCAGCGGATCGTGCTGCACCCGCTGGCCGTCGACGACAGCGGCTTCGCCGTCTCGGCCGACCCGGAGGAAGAGGGCGCGTTCATCGTCCGCGGTACGCGCCCCGAGCGCTGGATCCGGCAGACGAACTTCGCCAACGACGAGGCCGTCGGCTACCTCGCCGACCGGCTGAACCGGCTCGGTGTCGAAGACGCGCTCGCGAAGAAGGGTGCGAAGCCGGGCAGCCCGGTCACGATCGGCGACGTGCAGTTCGAGTGGGAGCCGTCGTCGCCCAGCGTCGCGGTGCACCTGTCCGGGCGCGGCACGGACGTGCGACTGGAGAAGAGCGACCGCATCGGTGCCGCGGAGCGCAAGGAAGCCCGCCGGATCCGTCGCGACGGGACCGGCGAGGACGAGCCGTTGCCCGGCGCGAACTCCGACGACGGCGGCTTCGCGGACGATTTCGACGACGATCTGGAGGAACTGGACCGGTGAGCGGCACGCGCGTCGAGATCGCCGAAGCCCGCAGGCTCGTCGTCAAAGTCGGTTCGTCGGCGCTGACGACCGCCGGCAGCGGCCTGGACGTCAAGCGGCTCGACGCGCTGGTCGACGCCATCGCGGCGCGCGTGGCCCGCGACTGCCAGATCGTGCTCGTGTCCTCGGGCGCGATCGGCGCGGGGCTGGCGCCGCTGTCGCTGGGCAAGCGCCCGCGTGACCTGGCCACGAAGCAGGCGGCGGCGAGCGTGGGCCAGCTCGCGCTGGCCCACGCGTACGCGGAGTCGTTCGGCCGGTACTCGCTCACCGTCGGCCAGGTCCTGCTGACGTCCGACGACGTGGTGCGCCGCGCGCACTACCGCAACGCGCAGCGCACGTTCTCCCGGCTGCTCGCGCTCGGCGCCGTGCCCGTGGTGAACGAGAACGACACCGTGGCCACACAGGAAATCCGCTTCGGCGACAACGACCGCCTCGCGGCCCTCGTCGCCCACCTCATCGGCGCCGACGCGCTGATCCTGCTGTCCGATGTGGACGGTCTCTACGACGGCGACCCCCGCGACGGCGCCACCCGCAAGATCGCCGAGGTGATCAGCGAGTCCGATGTGGAGGGCATCTCCGTCGGCATGTCGTCCTCGGGCCTGGGCACGGGCGGCATGGTCTCGAAGCTCGCGGCCGCCCGCACGGCCGCAGGCGCCGGCATCCCCGTGCTGCTCGCCGCCGCGGTCGACGCCGCGGGCGCCCTCGGCGCGGCCGACGTCGGCACAGTCTTCGCCCCGGCCGACACCCGCCTGTCCGCGCGCCGTTTCTGGCTCGGTTACGCCGCCGACTCGTCCGGCCGCCTCCGGCTCGACGACGGTGCCGTGGCCGCGATCCTGCGCCGCCGTTCGCTGCTGGCGGCCGGCATCACCGGCGTGATCGGCAAGTTCGAGGCGGGCGACGTCGTGGACCTCGTCGACGCCAAGGACGTCCCGGTCGCGCGTGGCGTGGTGGCGTTCGACGCGAGCGAGCTGCCGGACCTGATCGGCCGGTCGAGCCACGAGGTTCCCGTGGAGCACCGCCGTGAGGTCGTCCACGCGGACGATCTCGTGCCGCTGCGTCGTTGATTTCCGCGGCCCGGTGTCACCGCGTTTTCCGGCGGCACCGGGCCGCCTTCAGCCGTTCGTCTTCGCCAGTCCGTCGGGCGTGTCGCGATCTCCCGCCACCGCTGTGCGCGGCACGGCGGCTTCGAGCCGGGCGAGATCGGCTTCGCTGAGCGACACGTCCGCGGCGGCGGCGTTCTCGGCGAGGTACTTCCGGCGTTTGGTGCCCGGGATCGGCACGACGTCGTGGCGCATCACCCAGGCCAGCGCGACCTGGCCGGGCGCCACGCCCTTCTCCTCGGCGAGCTCGCGAACCCGGTCCACCAGCACGAGGTTGGCCGCGATGTTCTCCGGCGAGAACCGCGGGAGCCCGCGCCGCGCGTTGCCGGGGGCGAGGTCGTCGACGCTGCGGATCGTGCCGGACAGGAAGCCGCGGCCGAGCGGGGAGAAGGCGACGAAACCGATGCCCAGCTCGTCGACGACGGCCTTCACACCGTTGGTCAGGGCCTCCTGGCTGAACAGGGAGAACTCCGACTGCAGCGCGGTGATCGGGTGCACCGCGTGGGCGCGGCGGATCGTCGCCGGCGCCGCCTCGGACAGCCCGAGGTAGCGCACCTTGCCCTCCTGCACGAGCGCGGCCATGCCGCCGATGGTGTCCTCGATCGGTGTCGCCGGGTCGACCCGGTGCAGGTACAGCAGGTCGATGCGGTCGGTCCCGAGGTGGCGAAGGGACCGTTCGACGGCCTTGCGGGCGTACCGGGGGCTCCCGTTCGGGCCGTGGAAAGTGCCGTCGTCGTCGATCTCGGTGGCGAACTGGTCGCGAGCACGAGCTCGTCGCGCCGGTGCCCGAGGGCGCGGTGGATCAGCTTCTCGTTTTCGAACGGGCCGTACGCCTCCGCGGTGTCGATCAGCGTGATCCCGAGGTCGGCGGCGTGGCGGAGCGTGGCGATCGACTCCTCGTCGTCGCGCTCCCCGTAGAACGCGCTCATCCCCATCGCGCCGAACCCCTCGGCCGAGACTTCCAGACCGCCGAGTTTCCTCATCCGCATGGGCTTCGCTCCTGTTCGCTCACTGTCCTCAATGTACGGTCCGGTCACTGCGCGCGCAGCCGCTCGATGATCACGGCCAGCTCCCGCGGCAGGTCGCCGGGGCGCCGGGAGGTGACGATGTGGCCGTCGGTGACCACCGGCTCGTCGACGTAGGTCCCGCCGGCTTCGGCGATGTCGCTCTCGACGTGGTGGAAGCCCGTCATGGCGCGGCCGTCCGCCAGGCCTGCCTTGGCGAGGACCCGCGGGCCGTGGCACACCGAGCCGATCGGCTTGTCGCGCTCCGCGAAGGTGCGCACGAACTCCACGGCGGCGTCGTTCGCCACGAGTTCCTCGGGCGCGAGCCCGCCGGGTACGTACAGCGCGTCGTACACCTTCGGGTCGGCGTCGGCGAGGGGGAGCGTGTCCTGCAGGGTGGTGCCGCGGTAGCCGGTGAGCAGGCCGCCGGCCGGGGTGATCACGTCGACGTCGTAGCCCTCCTCGACGAAGCGGTAGTAGGGGTAGAAGAACTCGACGTCCTCGACCTGGTCGGCGGTCAGGATCGCGACCCGGCCTGTCTTTCGCTGCGCCATCGGAACGGGCTTGCGGTTGTCGACTCCGGGAACGGCCGTCTCACGCGTGGTCATGTCTGAACTCCAAAACGAACGAACTGGATGGTTCGGTATCGACTATAGCACCGAAAGAACCAGATGGTTCGGAACGCTCTATGCTGGCGGGATGCCACGCGACGCGACGGAGACCAAACGCCGGGTCCTGGAGGCCGCCTACCGCGAGTTCGCCGCGTACGGCCTGGCCGGCGCCCGGGTCGACCGCATCGCCGCGAACGCCGAGGCCAACAAACGCGCCATCTACGACTACTTCGGCTCCAAGGAGGAGCTGTTCGACACCGTCGTCGTCGAACGGCTCCTGAGGGGCATGGAAACCGTCCCCGAAACCTGGGGCGACCTGGCCCGCTTCGCCGGCGCGGTGTTCGACTACTACGCCTCCGACCCCGACCGCGCCCGCCTCACCCTCTGGCGGCAGCTGGAACGCCCGGAACCCACCACCCGCGAACTGGAGTCCTTCGGCGCCAAACTCGCCGAGATGCGCGCCGCCCGCCCCACCGACGAGGCCATCGACACCGCCGACCTCTACGCCCTCATCTGGGCCCTCCACCACACGGCGATCCTGTACCCCAGCGCCCTGCGCCCGGGCTCCACCACGGACCACGCGCGGCTGCGCTCCGCCGTCGTGGCCGCGGTGGGCCGCCTGAGCCTGCCCTGGCGCGACCCCCTGGCCTGACGGCACTGCTTCGGGCGGCCGACGTCGGGGCAGGGCCTCGCCGGTCTCCGGCGCTCGGTCGGCGGCCGCACGCCGCGGTGGGCGGGCTGAGTTTTGGCGCGGGCCGCCGGGCTGGCGGCGCTGCTCCGGCTGGTCGACGTTCGGCGAGGTTCGCCACGCAAGTGGCCTTCTCGTTTGCGTGGCTGGAGGCCGATGGTGCCGAGCCTGGGTGGCTGTCATGGCCGTGGTGGGCCGCTGAGGGTTGGCGCGAGATACGAGCCGACGGCGCCAGTCGGGTCGCATCGGCGGGCGTTCGCGCGAGGGTCTTTCCAAATGGCCGGGCTTCCCCGTTGGCTGCCGACGATCTCCGGTGCGAGTAGGCGTGGCACGGGCCGCCGCGGGGCAGCTTGGCTGAGCGTGCCATGGCGGGGGAGTCAGAACTGACGGCGTCAGTCGATGCGGTCAGCGGGTGTGGGCGGCGCGCCGGGCTGGGCGGGCCCGTTGCGTTGCGGGGTCTCCGGCGCTGCGCAGGTGTGGCTCCGGCCCGCTGCTGGCCGGGCGAGCATGCCGCGGGAGCCCGCCCATCGGCGAACTGGGCGCGCCGCTCTCGGAGGTCGAGTGCGGCGACTGTCCGGCGGCCGAAACCCGTGTCACAGTGGGACTTGAGCCGGGATCACGGCCCAAGTCCCGCAGGGGCGTCAGAGCGTGATCAAGCGCGCGCCGCCGTCGGTTTCCAGGACGGTGCCGGTCGTGGTCGGGTTGGTGGCGGCGAAGACCACGGCGTCGGCGACGTCGTCGGCGGACGCGACCTGCCGGGTGGGCAGGGCGGAGGCGACCTGCGCGAAGTAGGCCGCGCGTTGTTCGGCCGGGAAGGCGCTCCACCAAGCCGTGTCGACCACGCCGGGTGAAACGGCGTTGACGCGGATCGGTGCCAGTTCGGCGGCCAGGGGTTTGATCGCGGCCTCCAGGGCGCCGTTGATCGCCGCCAGGCCGGTCGTGCCCGGCATGCCGGTGCGGGCGCTGATGGCGGTGACCAGGGTGATCGACCCCGTCGGCGCGAGTCTCGGCAGTACGGCCTGGATAGTGGTGAGGTGCGCCCAGAACTTCGCGTCGAAGGCGCGCCGCAGCATGCCCAGGTCGAGGTCCGCGATCGGGCCCATTCCTTCGCTGCCGCTGAGGCTGACGACGAGGGCGTCGATCTGCCCGATCGTCTCGGCGAGCGTGGCCATGGCGGCCGCGTCGCCGCCGTCGGCCTGGTGGCCGGTGAGGCCGGGGTCGCCGGCCGCCAGGTCGTCGAGCCGCTCTTTGCCGCGGCCGGTGACGTGGACGTCGAACCCGCGTGCGTGCAGCTTGCGCGCGGTCGCGAGCCCGATGCCCGAAGTGCCCCCAGCGACGAGGGCCTTGTGGATGCTCATGTGGTCTCCTATTTCGAACCGTGACGTCTCGTCTCGAATTACGCTACCATCGGTTCCCGTGACCGACCAGCCCCTCGGCAGCCGCCCCGGCCGCAAGCGCAGCGCCGCCAGCCGCGACGCGATCCTCGTTGCGACCTTGGAACTCATCGCGGAAGTCGGGTACGCCGGCCTGACCATCGAAGGCATCGCGGCGCGCTCCGGCTCGGGCAAGCAGACCGTCTACCGGTGGTGGCCGTCCAAAGCGGACGTGCTCATGGAGGCGCTCGCGACCAAGGCCGACCTGATCGTGCCGGTGCCCGACCACGGTGACCTCGCGGCGGATCTGAGCGAGTTCCTGCGTGACACGTTCGCGCTCGGCGGCAAGCAGACCGTCGCCGACACGCTGCGCGCGCTGATGGCGCAGGCGCAGGTGGACCCCGCGTTCGGCGACCGCTTCCGCGAAGACTTCCTGCTGCGCCGCCGCGAGGTGCTGGGCCGGATCGTCGACCGCGCGGCCGCGCGGGGCGAGCTCCCCGCCGGTGTCTCCCGCGAAACCTTGATCGACGTCGTGTTCGGCACCCTCTGGTACCGCCTGCTCGCCACCCGCACCCCGGTGGGCCCGGAGCTGGCCGACGAGCTGGTGGCGCTGATCGTCAGGGCTTGAGCGCCCGCACGATCCGGGCCAGCTGCTCCGCGTAGCCCTCGGCGAACTCCGCCGAGCCCGGGTCCTGGCCGGTGAGCGCGCGGGCCACGCGCGGGAATGCCAGCGACGCGCTGGCCGCGGCCATCAGCACGAGCATGAGCGCCGCCGGATCGACTTCGTCCGGGAAGTCGCCGGCCTCCTGACGTGCGCGGACGTAGCCGAGCTGGCGCTGCAGGAACTCGCGCTGGGCTTCGACGTCGACCGCGTCCGGCTCGCCGTCGGTGAGGTTCTCCCAGAGGAACAGGCGGCCGAGGTCGGCGTCGGCGAGACCCGAGCGCACGAACTCGGCGGCGACGTCCGCGAGCTCGCGATCCGGCGCGGTGATCGTGGTGAAGCCGTCGAACACCGGGCGGTTCAGCTCGGTGTAGAGGCCTTCCTTGCCGCCGAAGTAGTACGAGATCAGCTGCTTGTTCACGCCCGCCCGCGCGGCGATCTCGCCCACGCGCGCCGCGGCGTAGCCCTTGCTGCCGAACTCCGCTTTGGCCGCCTCGAGGATGCGCGCCTTCGTGCGCTCGGGGTCGCGCTGACGTTCACGCGGCGCACGGCGGGGGCTGTTCTCGGGCACGGGATCAGCCTAGTCGATGACTCAATCATCCTCACAGTTGACTTAATCAACCGTACGGATAATTATGGAGTGATCCGAGAGGGGAAGACCATGAACTTGCGAGTTGCCGTCGTCGGCGGCGGGACGGGTGGCCTGTGCCTGGCCCACGGCCTGGTGCGGGCCGGTGTCGAGGTGGCCGTGTACGAACGCAGCCGCACGCGGACCGAGTGGCTGCAGGGTTACCGCGTGCACATCGATCCGCACGGGGCGGCCGCGTTGCACGAGTGCCTGCCGCCCGCCGCGTGGCAGAGATTCCTTGCGGCGACGGGGGAAAGCGCCCACGAGTTCGCCTTCGTCACGGAGCAGCTGCGCGAGCTCGCGGTGATGCGCGAACCCGCCGCCGCGGATCCGGCCGCCGCGCACCACTCCGTGAGCCGGATCTCGCTGCACCAGGTGCTGTCGACCGGACTCGACGGAATCCTGTGGCACGACAAGGAGTTCGTACGGTACGAGACCGGGCCTAAGGCCGTGACGCTGCACTTCGCAGACGGCACGACGGCCGAGGCCGACCTGGTGATCGGCGCGGACGGCGCGAGCTCGCGCGTCCGCGCTCAGCTCCTGCCGCACGCGCGACGCGTGGACACCGGCATCGTCACGATCGTCGGCAAGACCCCGGTTTCCGAGGCGGCAGAACGGTTCAAGGCCGGACCGGTCTACGTCGTGGGGCCGCCCGGGTGCGGCATGTTCACGGCGCCGCACCTGTTCCCCGAGGCCGCGGTCAACGACGAGACGGCCGAGGTGGACCCCGTGCTGTTCGACAACACCGGCAGCTACGTGATGTGGGCGTACGGCTCCCGCCGTCTGTCCACATCGGACGAAAGCTTGCGCGACACGGCGCTGTCGGCGATCCGGGGCTGGCATCCCGACCTGGTCCGCCTGGTCGAGAACTCACCCGACGCGTCGGTGAGCCGGCTGCCGATCCTCACGTCGCTGCCGGTCAAGCCGTGGGAGCCGGGCCCGGTGACGTTGCTCGGCGACGCGGTGCACAGCATGACGCCGTTCCGCGGCATCGGGGCCAACACGGCGTTGCGTGACGCGCAGTTGTTGTGCCGCAAGCTTTCCGCGGGCGATGACGTGCGCGTGGCCGTGGGGGAGTACGAGCGCGAGATGCGGAAGTACGGGTTCAAGGCGGTGCGCACGTCGGCCCGCAGTGCCGAGCAGTTCGTGTCGGACAGCCGGCTCGGCCGCGTGGCGACGCGGGGGATGTTCGCGCGATGGGTGCGGTGGCGAAGCTGCGGGGTTGAGGCCGGGTGCCCCGACCCCGCCGTCGGTCAGAGCCGGCGCGGCGCTTCGATGCCGAGCAGTTCCAGGCCGAGCACGAGCGTGCGCGACGTGAGCGTCGCCAGCTGCACCCGCGACGCCCGCAGCTCCGGCGTCTCGGCGGTGAGGACCGGGCACTGCTCGTAGAAGCGGGAGAAGGTCACGGCCGTCTCGTAGAGGTACGTACACAGCTTGTGCGGCGCGTACGCGCTGGTCGCCGAGCGGAGGGCTTCGCCGAAGCGCAGCAGCGTGAGGGCGAGGGCGCGTTCGGCCGGCTCGGCCAGGGTCACCGGCGCGGCCACGCTCTGGTCGCCGGCCTTCGCGAGGATCGACTCGATCCGCGCGTGCGCGTACTGCAGGTAGACCGAGGTGTTGCCGTCCTTGGCCAGCATGCGGTCCCAGTCGAAGACGTAGTCGCGCTCGCGGTCGCCGGAGAGGTCGGCGTACTTCACCGCGCCGATGCCCACGGCGCGCGCCACCTCGCGCTGTTCGGCCTCGCTGAGCTCACTGCGTTCGGCGACGACGCCGGCGGCCTGCGCGACGGCCTCGACCAGCAGGTCGGCGAGCTTGATCGTCTCGCCGGCGCGCGTGCGCATCACCTTGCCGTCTGCGCCGAGCACGGAGCCGAAGCCGATGTGCTCGGCGTGCACGCCGTCGAGCCAGCCCGCGGCGCGGCAGACGGCGAAGAGCATCGCGAAGTGCTGGGCCTGCGGCGTGCCGACGACGTAAAGCAGGTCGGTGGCGCCGCGTTCGGTGGTCCAGTACTTCGCGGTGGCGAGGTCGGTGGCCGCGTAGCCGTAGCCGCCGTCGCGCTTGCGCACGATCAGCGGCAGCCGGTCGCCTTCGCGGTTGTGGAAGCCTTCGGGGAACACGCAGACGGCGCCGTCGCTGAGCTCGGTGAGGCCGTCGGCCTCCAGCTCGTCGACGACCTTGGCGAGGTAGGGGTTGTAGAAGCTCTCGCCGTAGATGTCTTCGTCGGTGAGCGTGATGCCGAGCAGGTGGTAGACCTCGTTGAAGTGGCGGGTGGACTCGTCGACGAGCCCCTGCCACGTGGCGAGCGTCTCGGCGTCGCCGCTCTGCAGTTTCACGACGCGCTCGCGCGAGCGCGTGGCGAACGCTTCGTCGGAGTCGAACTTCCGGCGCGCGGCCTGGTAGAACTCGTTGAGGTCGCCGATGCCGCTGGGCCCGGCGGGCGGTTCGTCGAGCAGGTGCTCGATGAGCATGCCGAAGGGGGTGCCCCAGTCGCCGAGGTGGTTGTGGGGCAGCACTTCGTGGCCGGCGAAGCGCAGCAACCGCACGATCGCGTCGCCGATCACCGACGAACGCAGGTGCCCGACGTGCATTTCCTTCGCGACGTTCGGGCTGCTGTAGTCGAGCGCGATGCGCTTTCGGTGCGTGGCGGGCTCGACGCCGAGCCGTGGGTCATCGCTGAGCGCGTCGACGCCGGCTTCGAGCCATTCGCGGCGGAGCACGAAGTTGAGGAAGCCGGGGCCGGCGATCTCGGGCGGCTCGGCGAGGTCGGTGATCTCGAGGTGTTCGACGATGGCGGCGGCGACCTCGCGCGGCGGGCGGCCGAGGCGTTTGCCCAGGCTCATCGCGAGGTTGCACTGGTAGTCGACGCCGTCGCGGGTCGAGACGGCGATGAGCGCGTCGGCCGGGGCGATGTCGACGTCGAGCGCGCGGTGGAGGGCGTCCACCACGCGTCGGGCGAGTTCCTCACTAACCTCGGGCTTGCGCACGGTGTCCCTCCTTCTTCGCGTAGCCGGTTCGCCGCAGCGTAGCGACTCCGCCGGAGCGCGCTCGAAGGGATTACCGCAGTTCGCTGCCCTTCGTCTCGGGCAGGCGCAGCACCACGAGGAACGCGATGGCCGCGGCGACCGCGACGTACCAGAAGAACGCCGTGGCCGCGCCCGCCGCGGACAGCGCGCTGAGCACCAGCGGCGCGGTCCCGCCGAACAGCGCGACGGTGAGGTTGTACCAAGCCCCGATGCCCAGCCCGCGCAGCTCGGTGGGGAACAGCTCGCTCATGATCGCGGGCGCCAGCGACGTCATCGCCGTGTAGAGGCCCAGGCCCACGCAGAACACCACGAGCAGCCCGCCGAGCCCGGGCTGCACGAGGAACGACAGCGGCACGATCACCAGCGCTGTCGCCCCCGACCACACGAGCAGCTGCGGCCGGCGCCCGACGCGGTCGGCGAGCGCGCCCATCGGGTACTGCAGCGCCACGAACAGCGCGGTGGCGATCGAGAGCGCGAGGAACACGTCGACGTCGCTCGCCCCGCGCGTCTTCACGGCGAAGGAGGTGAGGGCGCTGAAGAAGGTGTAGTAGCAAAGCGTGGACAGCATCGTGAAGCCCACGAGCTGCCCGACGGCCTTGGGGTGGTGCGTCAGCGTGGTCAGCAACGGCCGCTCGACGCGCCGGGCCTGCTCCTTTTTCTGTTCGAACAGCTCGGTTTCCGCGAGGCTGCGCCGCAACCAGAGGCCCACGAGACCCAGCACCCCGCCCAGCAGGAACGGGATCCGCCAGCCGAACGACGCGAGCTGCGCCTTGTCCATCGTCCGCGCCAGCACGAACCCCAGCACGGTCGCGACCAGCACCGCCGACCCGGTCGAGATGTAGAAGAACGACGAATACCGCCCGCGCCTCTTCGCCGGCGCGATCTCCCCGAGGTACGCCGACGCGTTCGACACCTCACCACCCAGCGACAGCCCCTGCGCGACCCTCGCGACCAGCAACAGCACCGGCGCCAGCCACCCCACCTGCGCGAACGTCGGCAACACGCCGATCGCCACCGACCCGCCCGCCATGAGCGCGATGGTCAGGATCATCGCCGGCTTGCGCCCGTGCACGTCCGCGAGCCGCCCGAGCAGCACCCCACCCAGCGGCCGGAAGAAGAACGCCAGCGCGTAGGTGGCGAACGTGTTGATCAACGCCAGCGCTTCGTTGCCGGAAGGGAAGAACGCGCCCGCGAAGTAGATGCTGAACGTCGCGTAGATCGTCCAGTCGAACCACTCCAGCGCATTCCCGGCACTGGCGGCGAACAACTTCCGCACCGGCAACCGGTGCCTCGTCGCGACCTCCGCCGTCGATCCGCCCATGGCGACCTCCACGTCCCGCTCGGGTGGAGGGCACTGTGCCAGAAATGCCCGGAGATCGGTAGTTCTTCACCGACCGGAAGTGGGTTTGGTTGGTGGCTTCGGCGGTCTGGACCCGCGCGCACGGCCGCCGTTACGGGTGGGGTGGCAACGTCTCGTGTCACCGCCCTTGCATGGTTCGTCGGGTCGTGCGTCGGGGTCAGAAGGTGCTGGCCAACCCGACGTGTCTTCGTGCTGGCCGCCAGCCCACCAGCCTCCGTCGCCGAACGTCGCCGTTGTCTTTGCCGTCGGAACAACGACCTCGCGGGCGCGCGACTTTCCGCGCGAGGCGAGGCGTCGCTGCGGCGTCGGCTCTTGCTGGCCATGCGTCGGCGGCCCGTTCGCCGCGCCTTCGGGCGGCCGGCGCACCACCGGGCCGCCGTCGCGGCGAAGCGGCCGGCGCCACGTGAGGACGGCCTCGGCGCGGCCAGCCAGCCGAGCGGACCATGTCGCGCGGTCGCAGCGCAGTCGCCGCGGTTCCAGTTGGCGGTGACCGAGCGACTGCGGCCGCGGGCGGGCCGGTGCCTTGAGCGCGGAGCGGTCGCAACGGAGTCGCCGCGGTTGCGTTGGCGGTGGCCGAGCGACGGCCGGCTCCCGGGCGGGCCCGGCCCGTGCGCACGGCCGCCGGTTGCCGGTGGGGTGGCGCCGCCGCGTGTCGCGGTCCGCGGGTCGTGCGGCGGGGTCAGGAGGTGCTGGCCAGACCGAAGGGCAACACCGCCTTCGCGCCCGCTTTGCGGAGGAGGCGGGACGCCAGGGTCATGGTCCAGCCGGTGTCGATGACGTCGTCCACGAGGAGGATGGGGCCGGGGGTCTCGGCGAGGCGGGTGGCGACGTCGGCGGGCAGGGAGAGGCGCTGCCAGAGGTCGGCGAGGCGCTGGGCGCTGTTGGCCTGGCGCGGGGGCGGGCCGGCGGAGTCGAGCGTGCCCAGGTGTTCCAGCCGGCCGATGGTGGCGAGCCGCTCCGCGAGGTTGGCGACCAGGACCGGCCGCGTTGCCGACGGCACGGCCACGACGGCCGTCGGGCGTTCGGCCCAGGGCCAGGCCGCCAGGACCTTCACGCAGGCCTGGAACACCGACTCCGGGACCACGTCGTCCACCGCGCCCGGGCCGACGAGCTCGCGCAGCCGCGAGCCCCAGCCGACGTCGGTGAGGCGGCCCAGCACCTGGCCCGGCTCGGCCTGCTCGGTGGCGGCGATGCGGCCCGACAACGGCACGTCGAGACCCTTCATCCCGCTGGGCCACTGCTTGCGCGGCGCCACCTCGACGCCCGGCCGGTCGAGCCGCTCGCGCGTGGCGCCCACGACCTCGTCCGAAACCGCCGTGTCCCAGTGCTGCCCGGTGCAGTTGTCGCAGCGGCCGCACGGCACCGCGTCCGGGTCGTCGAGCTGACGGCGCAGGTACTCCATGCGGCAGCCGGCCGTGGAGAGATAACCGAGCATCGCCGACTGCTCAGCCTCGCGCGCTTTCGCGACCCGGGCGTAGCGGTCGCGGTCGTACTGCCACTCCTGGCCTGTGCTCTCCCAGCCGCCGCGCACGCGCCGGACCGCGCCGTCGACGTCGAGGACCTTCAGCACCATCTCCAGCCGCGAGCGCGACAGCTCCACGGTCGGCTCCAGCGCGGCAGTCGACAGTGGACGGTCGGCGTACGCGAGCGAGTTCAGCACCTGCGACACCCGCAGCTCGTCGGGGAACGCCAGCGAGCCGAAGTACGCCCAGATCGCCTTGTCCTCGCGGCCCGGCAACAGCACGACCTCCGCGCGCTCCACACCGCGGCCCGCGCGCCCGACCTGCTGGTAGTACGCGATCGGCGACGACGGCGCACCCAGGTGCACCACGAACCCGAGGTCCGGCTTGTCGAACCCCATCCCGAGCGCCGACGTGGCCACGAGCGCCTTGACCCGGTTGGCCAGCAGGTCGTCTTCCGCGGCCTGGCGGTCGGCCGGGTCGGTCTTGCCCGTGTACGCCGCCACCGGGTAGCCGCGCTCGCCGAGCAGCGCCGCGACGTCGTGGGCCGCCGCGACCGTGAGGGTGTAGATGATGCCGGACCCCGGCAGCTCGGCCAGGTGCTCGGCGAGCCAGGCCAGGCGCGCCTGGTCCGTCGGCAGCTCGGCCACGGCCAGCCGCAGGCTCTCGCGGTCGAGCGGACCGCGCAGCACGAGCGTGTCGCCGCCGGTGCCGATGCCCAGCTGGTCGGCGACGTCGGTGGCCACGCGGTCGTTGGCCGTCGCCGTGGTGGCCAGCACCGGCACGCCGTCGGGCAGGTCGCCCAGCAGTGTGCGCAGCCGGCGGTAGTCGGGCCGGAAGTCGTGGCCCCAGTCGGAGATGCAGTGCGCCTCGTCGACCACGAGCAGCCCGGCGCTCGCGGTGAGCTTCGGCAGCACGGCGTCGCGGAAATCGGGGTTGTTGAGCCGTTCGGGGCTCACCAGGAGCACGTCGACGTCGCCGGCGACCACCGCCGCCTGCACCTGGTCCCACTCCTGCGCGTTGGCCGAGTTGATGGTGGCCGCGTGGATCCCGGCACGCGCGGCCGCCGAGATCTGGTTGCGCATGAGCGCGAGCAGGGGCGAGACGATGACGGTCGGGCCGGCGCCCTGCTCGCGGAGCAGGGCTGTGGCCAGGAAGTACACGGCCGACTTGCCCCACCCGGTGCGCTGCACGACGAGCGCGCGCCGGTGGTGGGCGACGAGGGCCTCGATCGCCGTCCACTGGTCTTCGCGCAGGGTCGCGGTTTCGCCGGCGAGCGACCGCAGCAGGGTCTCGGCACGCTCGCGAAGGGCTTCGGTGGTGTCCACGTCCCCGGTCTACCCCATGCGACCGACAGAACGGGAGCCGGACGTGGCACGAACGGACCGTCCGCGACCGGATACCCGCAGTTATGTGACTCAAGTCACAATCGAGACTCGCGTAAGGCGCCCCGGATTCCCGGCTCTCCTCGGGCAACCGGTGCCTCTCGGGGGAGGTGACCGGTCGCCCGGCGATGCCCCCTTGACCGCCGGAGCGTGGCGCGCGGGCCCGGCCTCCTCCTGGGGAGCGGGCAGGCCGGGTTCGCGCGTTAGCGACATCGCAGCCCGAACGGGGAGCCCTCGCGCGCCCGCGCGTATAGGCTCACCGGCTATGTCACCACGCCGGATCGGGGTCATGGGCGGCACGTTCGACCCCGTGCACCACGGTCACCTCGTCGCGGCCAGCGAGGTCCAGTCGCGCTTCGCGCTGGACGAGGTCATCTTCGTCCCGACCGGGCAGCCGTGGCAGAAGTCCGAGCGCGTCGTGACCCGGGCCGAGGACCGCTACCTGATGACGGTGATCGCCACCGCGTCCAACCCGGTGTTCTCCGTGAGCCGCGTCGACATCGACCGCGGCGGTCAGACCTACACCGTCGACACGCTGCGGGACCTGCACGAGGAGTACCCGGACGACCAGCTGTTCTTCATCACGGGCGCCGACGCGCTGGAGCAGATCCTCACCTGGCACAAGGCCGACGAGCTGTTCGACTTCGCGCACTTCATCGGCGTCACGCGGCCCGGCTACCGACTCAACTCCCACCACCTGCCGAGCGGCAAGGTCAGCCTCGTCGAGGTCACGGCGATGGCGATCTCGTCCACCGCGTGCCGCGAACGGGTGGAGCGCGGCGAGCCCGTCTGGTACCTCGTGCCCGACGGCGTGGTCCGCTACATCGCCAAGAAGGACCTGTACCGCAAAGACCGAGGTGAGTGACCGGGTACCCTCGTCCGGGCGTACCCCGAACCCTGAAGGAGCACTGTGGCAGCGACGTCCGAGGCACGAGAGCTGGCCGTCGCGGCCGCGCACGCGGCAGCCGACAAGCTGGCCAGCGACGTGGTCGTGCTGGACGTGTCCGACCAGCTCGTGATCACCGACGCGTTCGTGATCGCGTCCGCGCCCAACGAGCGGCAGGTCGGTGCGATCGTCGACAACGTCGAGGAGAAGCTGCGCATCGGCGGGCACAAGCCGGTCCGCCGTGAAGGGGCCCGCGAGGGCCGCTGGGTGCTGCTGGACTACGTCGACGTCGTCGTCCACGTGCAGCACCAGGAAGAGCGCTCGTTCTACGGCCTGGAGCGGCTGTGGAAGGACTGCCCGCGCATCGAGGTCGAAGGGCTCGAGCCCGCCGCCGCGGCCGATCGCGACGCCGCCGCGGACAGCGCGGACGGTCTGGACGCGTGAGCCTGAAGCGGCTGCTGCTCTGGCGGCACGGCGAGACGGACTACAACGCCGCCGGCCGCATGCAGGGCCACCTCGACTCCGCGCTGACCCCGGTCGGCTGGAACCAGGCGCGCTTCGCCGTACCCGCGCTCGCGCGGTTCTCACCCGACCTCGTGATCGCGTCGGATCTGCACCGCGCCACCGACACGGCCACGGTGCTCACCGAAGCGATCGGCGTGCCGTTGCGCATCGACAAGCGCCTGCGCGAGACGCACCTGGGCGAGTGGCAGGGCATGACCGGCCCCGAGGTCGACGCCGCGTATCCCGGAGAGCGCGACAAGTGGCGCACCGACGCGGCGTGGGCGCCTCCGGGCGGGGAGTCCCGAGTGGACGTCGCCGGCCGCGCGGGCGAGGTCGTGAACGACCTGCTGCAGCCGAATTCCGACGCCGGCGAGTCGGTGCTGCTCGCGTCGCACGGCGGCCTGATCGTGGCGCTCACGGCGAAGCTGCTCGGCCTGCCGATCGAGATCTGGCCCTTGCTCGGCGGGATCATGAACTGCCACTGGGTGGAGCTCGGCCGCCGCGACGACGCCTGGCGGCTGTATGCCTACAACGCGGGGATCACCGGCTGATCGATGGGCCCGCACCTGCTCGTCTTCGGTGATTCGCTGAGCTTTCACGGACCGGTCGGTCCCTGTGCCGCCGACGAACCACGCCTGTGGCCCAACGTCGCGGCCACCGCGCTCGACGGGCACGCCGACGTGGTCGCCGGCATCGGCTGGACCGCGCGCGACGTGTGGTGGTCGCTGACCGGAGATCCGCGCGTGTGGGCCGATCTGCACCACGCGGACGCCGTCGTGCTGGCGATCGGCAGCATGGACACGCTCCCGTCGCCGCTGCCGACCTACCTCCGCACCGGCTTGCGTTACCTCCGTCCCGACGGCGTGCGCCGCGTCGTGCGCGGTGCGTATCTGGCCGCGCAGCCGCGGTTGTCCGTCGTGTTGCGGGGCCGGCCGGTGGTGCTGCCGGCGAAGCTGACCGTGCACTACCTGGACCTCGCTGTGGAGGCGTTGCGCGTGCTGAGGCCCGAGCTGCCGATCTTCGGGATGCTGCCGTCGGTGCACCGCGCCGACGCGTACGGCCGCGTCCACACCGCCCGCCCCGCCGCGGCCGCCGCGATGGCCGATTGGGGCGCGCGCCTGGACGTGCCCCTGCTCGATCTCCCCGCAGTCGTGGGTGATCACGTGCTCGGCGGCGAGGGCAACCCCGACGGCATGCACTGGGGCTGGGCGGGCCACGAAGCAGTCGGCACGGCCATGGCGAAGCTGATGACACCGGCTTTGCGCCCCGGCCACGTAGGCTGACGGCGTGTCGGTCGCCGTGGTCACGGACTCCACCGCCCACTTGCCGGAGGGCTTCGCCGACCGGCACTCGGTGCGCGTGGTGCCTCTGCATGTCCTCGTGGACGGCGCCGTCTCCTACGACGGCACCGAGATGGGCCCGGCCGCCCTCGCGGAAGCGCTGGGGGAGCGCAAAATCGTCACCACCTCACGGCCCACGCCCGCCGAGTTCGCGACCGTCTTCCGGGCCGCGCTCGACGACGGCGCCGAGTCCGTGGTGTCGGTGCACCTGTCCAAAGAGCTCTCCGGCACGTGGGAAGCCGCCGTGCTCGCCGCGCAGGAGGTCGGTCCCGATCTCGTGCGCGTGGTCGACTCGCGCACCACGGCCATGGGGCTCGGGTTCGCCGCGTTGCACGCCGCGATCGCCGCCACCGCGGGAAAGTCGGCGGTCGACGTCGAGGCGGCCGCGGTCGACGCCGCCGGGCGCTCGTCCACGCTCTTCGTGGTCGAGACCCTCGAGCACCTGCGCCGAGGTGGCCGGATCGGGCCCGCCGCGGCGCTGCTGGGCACGGCGCTCGCGGTGAAGCCGGTGTTGCACATGTCCGAAGGCCGCATCCTTCCGCTGGAAAAGGTCCGGACCATGAACCGGGCCATGGCACGGCTGGTCGAGCTGGCCGTGGCGGCGGCCGGCGAAGGCCCGGTCGAGCTCGCCGTGCACCACCTCGCCTCGCCGGAACGAGCCGTCGAGCTGGCCAACCGCCTGGAGGAAGCCGTGCCCGGCTGCGCAGGCGGCTGCGTGGTCTCGGAGCTGGGTGCCGTGATCGGCGCGCACACCGGACCGGGCGTGCTCGGCGTGGTCGTGCAGCGCGAGCGGTGATCCTCCTTGGCCGGTAAGGGTTTCAGCCCTTACCGGTGGTGAAGCCCGCGAGGAACAGCTCCAGCCACCGCGCCCGCACTGCCGGCTCGACGTCCGTCGGCGCCGTGAGGATGAGCAGGTAGAAGTCGTCGGCCGTCACGTCGTCGCGCAGCTTGCCGTCGCGCTGGGCGGCCTCGATCATCCGAGTCGTGGCCGCGCGGCTGCGGCTTTCCTGCTCGGGCGTGAGGTACTCCGCCCCCACGTTCTGCGCCGCGGCCTTCACCGCCCGGTCCGCGGCCGCCGCCTCGACGATGTGGCTGACCAGCGCCGAGATCTCGCCCATCGCGTCGGCCCCGCCGGCCACCCGTTGCGCCGCCGCCTCGATCGCTTCGGTGATCAGCTGGCTGTGCTCGCCGATCACCGCCGTGACGAGGTCGGTTTTCGTCGGGAAGTGCCGGTACAACGTGCCGACGGCGACCCCCGCGGCCTCGGCGATCGTGTCCATCGGGACGTCGGGGCCGAGCCGGGTGATCTGCTCCCGCGCCGCGTCGAGGATCTTCGTGCGGTTGCGCACCGCGTCGGCGCGCAGCGGGCGGGACGGCTCCATCGGTTCTCCGGGGTCAGCTCGCGAGCGCCCTCGTGATCAGGGTGTCGAAAGCGCGGTCGGGCAGGGCGCGGCGCAGGAAAATCAAGGGCTTCGCGCCGAAACCCGCAGCGTAACGTGTGCGCGGGCGCCGGGAGGTCGCAGCCTTGGCGACGGTCTTCGCGATCACGGACGGCTGGGACATCATCCGCGCGTTGATGCCCGAGTTCATGCCCTTCGCCAGCTTCCCGGCCAGGTCCGAATATGCGCCCTTGCCCGAGACCTCCGTCATGTGGTCCACGGCGATACCGCCCCACTCTGTCGCGATCCCACCGGGCTCGACCACGACCACGTCGATCCCGAACGGCCGCACCTCCATCCGCAGCGAGTCGGAGAACCCCTCCAACGCGAACTTGGTGCCGTGGTACCAGGCGCCCAGCGGGGTGTAGATCTTGCCGCCCATCGAGGAGATGTTCACGATCCGGCCCGAGCGTTGCGCCCGCATCACCGGCAGCACGAGCTGGATCAGCCGCGCGGCCCCGAAGACGTTCACCTCGAACTGGTAGCGGGCCTCCGACAAGGGCACGTCTTCGACGGCCCCATACGAGCCGTAGCCGGCGTTGTTCACCAGCAGATCGATCCGGCCGGACTCCGCGACGATCGCCGCCACGGCCTTCTCCACCGACTCCTCGTCCGTCACGTCCAGGGCGAGCGTCCGCACCCCACGTTCGGCGAGGTCCGCCATCCGCTCCACCCGCCGCGCGGCGCCATAGACCGTGTAGCCACGCTCCAGCAGCTCCCGCGCGGTGGACTCTCCGATACCCGACGACGCGCCCGTGACCAGGGCGACCTTGGGGGCCATGACCAACACCTCCTGAAGGTGAACCAGTACTCAGGTTTATCATGAGTCACCGTTCACTTTCAACCGGGCGGATTTCACCGGGGTCGTTCTCGGCGGGGTCTCCGTCGACGGCGGCGAACGAGTGGTGCTCGTGCGTCACCACCCAGCGGCCCTGGTCCTTGCGCAGGCCGACGGTCAACCGCAGGTGGTGGTCCGGTGGATCGGCGGGTGTGCCGAAGCGCAGGAGTGCCCAGGCGAACGCCACGTCGTCACCAGCGGTCACGTCGAGCTCCAGGATGGTGAACGTCGCGCCTTCCGCCTGCCAGGCGAAAAACGGCGGCCAGGTCTCGCGGTACGCGTCGATCCCGCGGACGCCTTCGTGGGGCGGCGGGACGTCGAACATCACGATGCCGTCGGAGTGGCCGGTGAGGACGCCGTCGAGATCTCCCGTGTGGACGGCGGTGGCCCAGTTTTCGATCAGGGTGCGGATCTCGGTTTCGTTCGTCACGGTGGGGCCCTTCCCGGTGAGCGCCGTCGAGAGCGGCGATGGGCGACAGCATCGCACCGAGGGCGGACCGGAACGGGCGTTCCGCCGCCGCGGAGGCCGAGTTGTCCACAAGGGGGCAGTTATCCACAGGTCGCCGGATTCGGGCTGGTGGCCGATGTCGATCAGCGCCTAGCGTCGCACGTGTGTTCGAGCAGACCGCCCGTGATCCGGGCACTCCCGTGAACGCCAGGCTCGCCTGGCTGGCCGACCAGCTGGCGGCGGGCCCCCGCACCGTCGGGCCCGGCGGCCGGCTGGTCCGGCGCTGGCTGCCCGGCGGTGCCGACCCGGCCCACCCCGGTCTGCCCGGCGTGCTGAAAAGCCCGCGCGTCCTCGTCGGACTGGGGCTGCTGGTCGTGGCCGTGCTGATCGCCGCGGGGTTCGCGGTGTTCAGCGGGTCGCCCGCGACGGAGGTGGCGCCGTCGCTGCCGAGTGCGAAGACGCACCCTTCCGTCGCGGCACCGGCGTCCTCGACCTCGGCGAAGCTGGTGATCAGCGTAATCGGCCACGTCCGCGCGCCCGGCCTCGTCACCGTTCCGGCCGGCTCACGCGTGGCCGACGCGGTGCGGGCCGCCGGTGGCGCGGACCCCGGCACCGATCTCTCCAGCCTGAACCTCGCCCGCAAGCTCACCGACGGCGAGCAGCTCGCGGTCGGCATCACGGTCGCGTCCTCGGCCCCGGCCGGCGCCGGCGCGGCTCCGCGCAAGCTCGACCTCAACTCGGCCACGCCTGAGCAGCTCGACACCCTGCCCGGCGTCGGCGAGGTCACCGCCGGCCGCATCATCGACTGGCGCACCCAGCACGGCGGCTTCTCCAGCGTCGAACAACTTCGCGACGTCGAAGGCATCGGCGAAAGCAAGTTCGAGAAATTGCGCGAGCAGGTGACGGTCGGATGATGTTCGTCCAGCAGGACGCCGCGCCGTCGTGGCGTGACCACGACCTCCGGCTCGTTCCGGCGGCACTGGCGGCGTGGGGTGGCACGCTGGCGGGCCTGCGGCTCGGGTGGTGGGCGGCCGAGGTTTTCGGAGTGGTGGCCGCGGTTCTGTCGGCCGTGCTGCTCGCGCGGCGGCGTGGGCGGTGGCTCGGCGCGGCCGGCGCGCTGCTGGTGCTGGGGCTCGTCGTGGCGCTGCCGACGGCGTGGCGCATCAGGGGAGCGGAGCAGGACCCGCTCGGCCAAGCCGCGGCGCACGGGGTGACCGCCACGGTCCGTGTCGAGGTCACCGAGCGACCGCGGCCGATCCACAGCGCCGGCTACGCCGATCAGCAGGCGGGCACGCGGTCGGTGGCCATCGACGCCCGGGTGGAATCGGCCACTGTGGACGGTCGGCCGGTGGTGTCCACCGGCCGGGTCCTGCTGCTCGCGCCGGTGGCCGGGTGGGGCGCTCTCCTGCCGGGCCAGGAGGTCACGGCGGCGGGTCGCTTGGCGCCGGCGCGCGGGGGTGAGCTGACGGCCGCGGTCGTCTACCTGCAGGGCGCTCCGGTCGGAGTCACGCGGGCGCCGTGGTGGCAGCGGGCGGCCGCGGCGTTGCGGGTGGGGCTGCACGAGCTGTGCGCGGTGCTGCCGGAAGAGCCGGCGGGGCTGCTGCCCGGACTGGTTCTGGGTGACACGAGTGCGTTGCCGGAGCAGGTCGAGCAGGAGTTCACGGAGTCGGGGCTTACGCACCTGATGGCTGTCAGCGGGGGAAATCTCGCGATTCTGTGCGGCTCGGTGTTGCTGTTGTGCCGGTTGCTGCGCATCGGGCCGCGGGTGTCGGCCGTCGCGGCGGGGTTGTGCCTGGGTGGCTTCCTGATTCTCGTCGGTCCGGCGCCGAGCGTGCTGCGGGCGGGAGTGATGGGCGGGGTGGCGCTGCTGGCGCTGGCTTTGGGCCGGCGTGGCTCCGCGTCGCCGGCGCTGGCGTTCTCGGTGTGCGTGCTGGTCGCGTGGGATCCGGTGATGGCGGCGGACTTCGGGTTCGCGCTGTCGGTGTTCGCGACGGCGGGGCTGGTGCTGCTGGCGCCGAGGTGGGCGGATTCGCTGGTGCGCCGGGGGATTCCGCCGGGGTACGCGGAAGGGATCGCGGTGCCGCTGGCGGCGTTCGTGGTCACCGCGCCGGTGATCGCGGGCATGGCGGGCACGGTGAGCCTCGTCTCGGTGGTGACCAACGTGCTGGCGGCGCCCGTCGTCGCGCCGGTCACGGTGCTCGGGGTGCTGGCCACGGTGGTCGGGCCGTGGTGGCCCGGGGCCGGGCACGTGCTGGTGCACCTGGCCGATCCGGAGGCGCGCTGGCTGATCACCGTCGCACGGCACGGCGCCCGGGCGCCGGGTGCGGTGCTCACGTGGCCGGGTGGCTGGTGGGGCGGGGTGTGCGCGGCCGGGGTGGTGGTCGTGGTGGTGGTCGCGTTCCGGTTCCGGCGCGCGCGGCTGGTGGTGGCGATGGGACTGGTGGCGGTGCTGCTGATCGTGGTGCCGCCGCGGGTGCTCTCGCCCGGCTGGCCGCCGAAGGGCTGGGCGATGGTGGAGTGCGACGTCGGCCAGGGCGACGCCGTGGTGCTGGCCACGGCGGAGGCCGGGCGGGCGGTGGTCGTGGACACCGGGCCGGAGCCGGGGCCGGTGGACGAGTGCCTGCGGCGGCTCGGCGTGGATCGGATCCCGCTGCTGGTGCTCAGCCACCTGCACGCCGACCACATCGGCGGGCTGTCGTCGGTGTTCGACGGCCGCGCCGTGGGGGCGATCGCCGTCGGGCCCGGGCGCGCGCCGGCGTGGGCGTGGCAGCAGGTGTCGCAGGAGGCGGCGACGCACCACGTTCCGTTGCTGGAGCTGAGCGACGGGCAGCGGCTCGACTGGCCGGGGCTGTCGCTCGACGTGCTCGGGCCGCGCTACGTCACGGCGCGGGCGGCCGCTCTGCAGGACGGCACGATGATCAACAACAGTTCCGTGGTGCTGCGCGCGACCACGGCGGCCGGGAGGGTGCTGCTGACCGGAGACGTGGAGCTGGCCGCGCAGGCCGACCTGCTGGCCGAGGGAGTGGACCTGCACGCCGACGTGCTGAAAGTTCCGCACCACGGCAGCAGGTACTCGTTGCCCCAGTTCCTCGAGGCGGTGGGCGCGCGGGCGGCGATGATCAGCGTGGGTGCGGGCAACAGCTACGGGCACCCGGCGAAGTCCACAGTGGACGTGCTGGGCACGTTGGGTGTACTGGTGACGCGGACCGATGTGGACGGTGACACGGCCGTGCTGCCCGGTGCCGGCGGGCCGGCGGTGGCGCGCCGGGGTGAGCCGCGCGGGCCGCCCCGCTAGGGGTGCGGCCCGCGGGCCCGGTCAGCTCAGAGGCCGAGGGCCTTGCTCACGGCCTCGGCCGACGGGGGCACGGTCGCCTTCGGGCCGATGCGGCCTTCGAGGGCGTCGAGCGTCTTGAGGCCGTCGCCGGTGATGAGCAGCACGGTGTCGGCCTCGGGGTCGAGCTTGCCGGTCTCGATGAGCTTCTTCGCCGTCGCGACGGTGACGCCGCCGGCAGTCTCGGTGAAGATGCCTTCGGTGCGCGCGAGCAGCCGGATGCCCTCCACGACCTCCTCGTCGCTCACGTCCTCGATCGCACCGCCGGTGCGGTTGACGACGTCGAGCACGTAGGGGCCGTCGGCGGGGTTGCCGATCGCGAGCGAGCGGGCGATGGTGTCGGGCTTCACGGGCTGGACCACGTCGTGTCCGGCGCGGAAGGCGGCCGAGACGGGGGAGCAGCCGGTGGCCTGCGCACCGAACACCTTGTAGGGGCTGGCTTCCACGAGGCCGAGCTGGCCGAGCTCGCGGAAACCCTTGTCCACCTTGGTCAGCTGCGAGCCCGAGGCGATCGGCACCACGATCTGCTCCGGCAGGCGCCAGCCGAGCTGCTCGGCGACCTCGTAGCCGAGCGTCTTCGAGCCTTCGGAGTAGTAGGGGCGCACGTTGACGTTGACGAACGCCCACGTCGGGTGCTCGCCGGCGAGCTCGGTGGCGAGGCGGTTGACGTCGTCGTAGTTGCCGTCGACGGCGATCAGGTCACCGTCGTAGACGGCGGTGGTGAGGATCTTGGCGCGCTCGAGCGACTTCGGGATCAGCACGACCGACCGCCAGCCGGCGCGGGCCGCGGCGGCGGCCGTCGCGTTGGCCAGGTTGCCGGTCGAGGGACACGCGAGGACCTCGAAGCCGAACTCGCGGGCCGCGGCCAGCGCGACGGCGACCACGCGGTCCTTGAAGGAGTGCGTGGGGTTGCCGGTGTCGTCCTTGACCCACAGGGACTTCAGGCCCAGGGCCTTGGCGAGGCGGTCGGCCTTCACCAGACGGGTGGCGCCGGGTTCGGTGTTCGGGATCTCCTCGACGGTCGAGGGGACGGGAAGGAGCTTCTTGTAGCGCCAGATGTTCTTGGGGCCGGCCTCGATGTCTTCGCGGCGCACGCGGCCGAAGTCGTAGGCGACCTCGAGCGGCGAGAAGTCCTCCGCGGACACGAACTCCGGGGCGAGCGGCTGCCGGTGGCCCTCTTCCTTCGACACCAGTTCGACGGCCGGACCGAGGTCCAGGGTCTTCTTGGGGGAGGTCGTGCCGAGGGTAACGGTCATCGCGAGGTTCCTTTCCTCATCTGCCCCGCAAACGCGGGCCGGAATTGGCACCGTGGTCGTCAGCTATCCCGCAAATTCGGGAAGACAGGCTGTACGCCGGTTGCCGGGGCTTCGTCGGGCCGTTCCCTCTGCCCCTCTGGATGAGCGGTGTTCAGTTGTCGGCGCGCCGCGGTGTTTCCGGTGGAGCTGTGTTTCCGGCGGAGCGGGGCGCTGCCTCGGGTACACCGTACGACATGGCGATCACCTCGTGCCACGGTGGCGGCGCACATCACCGGAGCGGGCGCGGGGCCGGGCGGGTGAGAGGATGGCGGGGTGACCACCGCACCCGCGCCGCTCCACCTCGTCCTCGGTGAGGAAGAACTGCTCATCGAGCGGGCTGTCCGCGCGTCGCTGGACGCCGCGCGGGCCATCGACTCCACGGCCGAGATGACGCGCAACCGGGTGTCCGAACTCACACCGCCCGTGCTCGCCGAGCTGGTGAGTCCTTCGCTGTTCAGCGAGGGGCGGGTCATCGTGCTCGACTCCGCGCACGACATCTCGCAGGAGCTGGCGGACGCGGTGATGGCGTACCTCAAGGCGCCCGCCGACGGGATCGTGCTCGTGGTCGTGCACAACGGCGGCGGGCGCAGCAAGGCGGCCAAGGCGCTGCCCGCGGCGCTGAAAAAGGCGGGCGCGGAGATCACCGAGTGCCCGAAGCTGACGAAGCCGGCCGAGCGCGAGTCGTTCGTGCGCAACGAGGTGCGCCGCGTCGGCGGCAAGATCGACGCCGCGGGCGTGATGGCGCTGATGGACACCGTCGGCTCCGACCTGCGTGAGCTGTCCTCCGCGGCGACGCAGCTCGTCGCCGACACCGGTGGCGTGGTCGACGAGCAGGCCGTGCGCCGCTACCACACCGGCCGCGCCGACGTGACCGGCTTCGCCGTCGCGGAGAAGGCCGTGGGCGGCGACCGCGCGGCGGCCCTGGAGTCGCTGCGCTGGGCCATGCAGCTGGGCGTGCCGCACGTCCTGGTCGCCGACGCCCTCGCCGACGCCGTGCGCACGATCGCCCGCGTGTCCGCCGCCGGCCGCGGCAACCCGAACCAGATGGCCGGCGAGCTGGGCATGCCGCCGTGGAAGATCCGCAAGGCGCAGGGCCAGTCCCGCGGCTGGGGCCAGGACGGCCTCGCCACCGCCATGCGCGTGGTCGCCCGCCTGAACGCCGAGGTCAAGGGCGTGGCGGCCGACGCGGACTACGCCCTGGAACGCGCGGTCGTCGAGGTCGTCGCCGCCAAGGGCGAACGCTGACCCTGCTCGCCTCGGCAGGCCCCGAATCGCCGACCGGTGAGGCTGAACCCGCCGCTCGGGAACGGGCAACGCGCCGGACCCGTACGCAGCCGTGAGGGCGCGCCAGTCCAGGCAGCTGTGTGCGTCGAGAACGGTCGAGAACACACGAAAAAGCCCGGCGACCAGGCGGTCACCGGGCTCTTTCAGGTCTGGCAGGGTGTCGCTGCGATCAGCTCAGAGCTGGTTCGCGCGCTTCGCGAGAGCCGACTTCTTGTTGGCGGCCTGGTTGGCGTGGATGACGCCCTTGGTGACGGCCTTGTCGAGCTTGCGGGCCGCGTCGCGCTGGAGTTCGAGGGCCTTGGTCTTGTCGCCGGAGTCGGCGGCCTCACGGAACTTGCGGATCGCGGTCTTCACCGAGGAGCGGATGGCCAGGTTGCGCTGGCGGGCCTTCTCGTTGGTGGTGATGCGCTTGATCTGGGACTTGATGTTGGCCATGAAGGCGTCCTGCTTTCGTCTCGGTGAAGGTCGCTGCCGCGTCGAAGTGGCTCCGGGCGCCTGGCGTCAAGACAGGCGCGGCCGGGTTTCCTCCCTGACGGAATGCCGCACGGCAACGACGGGAAAGCCTAACAGGCCTGCTCGCGGCCCCCTCGGGCGGCCCGCAGTGATCGGTTCGGCTACCGTGGAGACGGTAGTGCCTAGGGTTCCGCCACCGGTCCGCACGACGCGACCCACCACAACCAGGGCCGGCGGGACAGGTCCGAGCGGCACCATCGGCGCGGCCCGACGCCCGCCGTTCATCTGACGGGACAAAAGCCTGGAGGACCCGGCCTTCCGCGTGCGCGGAAGACCCGAAGGGGTCCGGTGAACACCACAGCTCTGTCGTTCGTCCTCATCGCCGCCGTCGTGCACGCGGGGTGGAACCTCGCGGCCAAGCGCGTCACCTTCGGCGGGCCGCGGTTCGTGTGGCTGTACTACACGGTCTCCGCCGTGGTGTTGCTCCCCGTGACAGTCATCGCACTGCTGGTCGAACCCGAGCGTCCACAGTGGACGTGGCTGCTCGCCGCCGTGGTCACGGCCGTGCTGCACGTGTCGTACGGCACGGTGCTGCAGCGCGGGTACGCCGTGGGCGACCTGTCGATCGTCTACCCGCTCGCGCGCGGCACGGGGCCGCTGCTGTCGGTGCTGGCGGCGGTGCTCGTGCTGCACGAGCACCCCGGCGTGCTGGGCCTGATCGGGGCGTTCCTCGTGGTGGCGGGCGTGCTCGTGATCAGTCTCGGCGGCAGCCAGGCCGACGTCAAAGCGCGCCGCGCCGGCGTGTTCTACGGCGTGCTCACCGGGGCGACCATCGCGGCCTACACGCTGTGGGACGCCCACTCCGTGACGACGCTCGCCGTACCGCCGCTCGTGTACTTCGGCGGCGGCGCGCTGGTGCAGAGCGTGCTGCTGGCGCCCGCGGCCCTGCGTGACCGGGCCGAGGTCGGGAAGCTGTGGCGCGAGCACCGCAAGGAGACGCTGATCGTCGGGCTCGCCTCGCCCGCGGCGTACCTGCTGGTGCTGTACGCGCTGCGGATGGCCCCGGTCAGCCTGGTCGCGCCGGCGCGGGAGCTGTCGATCGTGCTGGGCGGGCTCGCGGCGTGGTTCGTTCTCGGTGAGCGGAACGCGGCACGCCGGCTGGTGGGCTCGGTGGTGGTGCTGGCCGGGATCGTCGCGATTGCGGTGGCCTGAGCCACTCGGGTAGGCAGGACGCATGGACGTACTGAGCAGCCGGGTGCTGATCCACCCGCGCGACCTGGAGGCCTCGACCGCGTTCTACCGGGACACGCTCGGGCTGGCGATCCAGCGCGAGTTCCCCGGTGGCACGGTCTTCTTCGCGGGCGGCGGTTCGATCGAGGTCGTCGGCAGCAACGACGCGACGCCTTCGGCGGCCGTCGACCTGTGGCTGCAGGTGCGTGATCTGCCGGCGACGCTCGAGGAGCTGGCCGCGCGCGGCGTCACGCCGGTCCGCGGGGCGCAGCGCGAGCCGTGGGGGCTCGACGAGGCCTGGATCACCGATCCGGACGGCCTGCGCATCGTCCTGGTGCAGGTTCCGCCCGATCACCCGCTGCGCAGTGACCTCCGCTAGGGCTTGCGGGCCCGCAGCTGCGCCGCCAGGGCCGCGAAGCCCGGGGGCTCCCACGTCCACGTCTGCAGGTCGGTGAAGCCCGCTGCGGTGACCTCGGCGGCCAGGTCGTGGCGGGGGACCGGCAGCCACTTCTCGTGCGCGGACAGCAGCAGCCGGCCGCCGGGGCGCAGCACGCGGAACAGCTCGGCGAAGCCGGCCGTGCGGTCGTCCCAGAGCTGGACGTTGTTCACGCTCAGGACCACGTCCACGGACCCGGGAGCGCAGCCGGTGCGCGCCGCCGTTCCGTCACGCAGCGTCACGCGGTCTCCGCAGCGTTCGCGGCACAGGGCGCGCATCTCGGCCGAGGGTTCGACGCCGACGACCTCGGCCGCCAGGCGGCTGGCCGCGTCGAGGCCGACGCCCGGGCCGGGGCCCACGACCAGCACGGTTTCGTCGGGTTCCAGCCGCGCCAGGTCGACGAGCCGGTGCTCGGTGGCGGCGTTGCCGCGGGACATCAGCCGGCCGCCGACGCGGCCCAGCAGGCCGCTGGGGTGCCCGAACGCGCGGTCCAGCGCGGTGTCGAACGTCCCCGGGGGAGGGTGTGGAGTGCTCATCCTTCGAGGTCACCACGAGCCCGGCGCGCTCGCATCGGGGATGACCCCCAACCGCACCCGGAGGTCCATGGGACGATAGGAAGCGGCCACCCCCGACCTTTCCCGAGGACCACACGAGTGACAGCGCCCAAGACGTTCGCCGACACCACCTTCACGCCGCCGGAACTGATCCGCAACTTCTGCATCATCGCCCACATCGACCACGGCAAGTCGACGCTGGCGGACCGCATGCTGCAGCTCACCGGCGTCGTCGAGGAACGGGCGATGCGCGCGCAGTACCTCGACCGGATGGACATCGAGCGTGAGCGCGGCATCACGATCAAGGCCCAGAACGTCCGCCTGCCCTGGCAGGTCCAGGGCCAGGACCACGTGCTGCACATGATCGACACGCCCGGCCACGTGGACTTCACCTACGAGGTCTCGCGCGCCCTGGAGGCGTGCGAAGGCGCGATCCTGCTGGTCGACGCCGCACAGGGCATCGAGGCGCAGACGCTGGCCAACCTGTACCTGGCGCTGGAGAACAACCTCCAGATCATCCCGGTGCTCAACAAGATCGACCTGCCCTCGGCCGACCCGGACAAGTACGCGGCCGAGCTCGCGCACATCATCGGCTGCGAGCCCACCGACGTGCTGCGCGTCTCGGCGAAGACGGGCGTCGGCGTCGGCGCGCTGCTCGACGAGGTCGTGCGCCAGGTCCCGGCTCCGGTCGGCGACGCGGACGCCCCGGCGCGCGCGATGATCTTCGACTCGGTCTACGACACCTACCGCGGCGTCGTCACCTACATCCGCGTGGTCGACGGCAAGATCACCCCGCGCGAGAAGATCCGCATGATGTCCACCGGCGCGACCCACGAGCTGCTGGAGGTCGGCATCATCTCGCCGGAGCCCAAGCCCAGCAAGGGCCTCGGTGTCGGCGAGGTGGGTTACCTGATCACCGGCGTGAAGGACGTGCGCCAGTCGAAGGTCGGTGACACCGTCACCTCCGAGCGGCACGGCGCCACCGAGCCGCTGGCCGGCTACCGCGAGCCGAAGCCGATGGTCTACTCGGGCCTGTACCCGGTCGACGGCTCCGACTACCCGGAGCTGCGCGAGGCGCTGGAGAAGCTGCAGCTCAACGACGCGGCGCTCGCCTACGAGCCGGAGACGTCGGTCGCGCTGGGCTTCGGTTTCCGCTGTGGCTTCCTCGGCCTGCTGCACCTGGAGATCACGCGCGACCGCCTGGAGCGCGAGTTCGGCCTCGACCTGATCTCCACCGCGCCCAACGTGGTCTACCGCGTGGTGCTGGAGGACCGCAGCGAGGTCGTGGTCACCAACCCGTCCGACTGGCCGACCGGGCTGAAGATCTCCGAGGTCCACGAGCCGGTGTCGAAGGTGAGCATCCTCGCGCCGAGCGAGTTCGTCGGCACGATCATGGAGCTGTGCCAGAGCAAGCGCGGTGTGCTGCTCGGCATGGACTACCTGTCCGAGGACCGCGTGGAGCTGCGCTACAACATCCCGCTCGCGGAGATCATCTTCGACTTCTTCGACACGCTGAAGTCGCGCACCCGCGGGTACGCCTCGCTCGACTACGAAGAGGCGGGCGACCAGGTCGCCGAGCTGGTGAAGGTCGACATCCTGCTGCAGGGCGAGACCGTGGACGCGTTCTCGGCGATCGTGCACAAGGACGCCGCCTACGGCTACGGCAACCGGATGGCCACGCGGCTGCGCGAGCTGATCCCGCGCCAGCAGTTCGAGGTGCCGATCCAGGCGGCCATCGGCTCGCGCATCATCGCGCGCGAGACGATCCGCGCGATCCGCAAGGACGTGCTCGCCAAGTGCTACGGCGGTGACATCTCGCGCAAGCGCAAGCTGCTCGAGAAGCAGAAGGAAGGCAAGAAGCGCATGAAGACCGTGGGCCGGGTCGAGGTCCCGCAGGAGGCCTTCGTCGCGGCTCTGTCCACTGAGGACAGCGGCAAGGCCAAGAAGTAGCCGGCCGGCGAGCCCGCGCCGCACAGCACGGGCTCGCCGTCGGGCTTCAGCGGTTGCCGATGATCCTCTCGGCCGCCACGAACACCGCGACGCGGCGCTCCTCGGCCATCACGCGGTCGTACTCGGCCCAGTCGTCGTGGGTTCCGGTGGCGGCCTTGAAGACGTCGCGCAGCAACGTCGGCAGGCCGGCCGGGTCGAAGGCCGCGTCGGGGTCGTCGGGGCCGATGAGGTGGGTCTTGCCGGTCACCGACACCCAGTCCCAGCCGCGGCGGAACGTGAGGGTCGCGTGGCCGGTGGTGCGCAGCAGCTTGAGCTTGTGGGCCCCGCCCATCGCCACGAGGGCGACGCCGGGTTTGCCGGTCACGGGGTCGTCGAAGACCCCGGCGTTGACGACGGACGAGTGCACCGTCCCGTCGGCGCGGGTGGTCGAGATGGTCGCGAGGCCGTTCTCCTGCAGGGACAACGCGCGGACGTGCTCCAGATCGGCGGTCATGCCGCACAGTAACGCCGTGGCGGGTGTGCGTCTTCCCGGCTCACCCGCCCGAGCGCGTCACCGGAAGTGACACCCTGGCCGCGTTGCCGGCGGGTCCCGGTGATCATCCGGTCCGGCGCCGGGGACGAGCGACGCCGGCCGGTCGCGAGATCGACTTCGGTGCCAGTGCGGGGAAACTTCCGGCCGGACGGCGCGCCGATCCCGCGTATCGAAGCTCCGCAGCGGGTTACACGCAGGTCAGGCCGATTCCCGCCCCGAGGCTTCCGGCTTAACGACGGCGTTACGCTTCCGGCCTTCCGGACAAACGGCGGCGAGCGCACGCTTCCTGCATGAAGCAGGCCAGGATCGATCCGCGGACCAAGCGTCGTCTGAGCGCCGCCCGCCGGGTGCGGGATCTGCTCCGGGCGGCCATCGTGCACGAGGAGTTACCCGCCGGGGCGCTGCCCGGCGAAGCCGAGCTCATGTTGTCCTTTTCGGCCAGCCGTCAGGTCATCCGGGACGCTCTGGCCCTCCTGCGCGAGGAAGGACTCGTCAAGCGCGTGCAGGGGACCGGCACGTTCTCCGTCGCGTCCAAGGTGCGCCACGCCTTCAGCCACCTGCACGGCCCCGAACCGGCGCTGGAACGGGTGTCGCACCGGATTCTCGCGATCAGCCAGGAGGTGGCCGCGCCGCGCGTCGCCGATCGGCTGGGACTGCCGGTGGGTGCCGACTGCGGCGTGATCGAGTACCTCGCCGTGCTGGGCACCGAACCGTATTACGCCTGCACGGCCTACGTGCCGATCCCGCTGCTCGGGGTGGTGCGGCACGGGCGGACCGTGACCGAGTGGTATTCGGTCTACGAGGCGGCCGGGTTCGAGCTCGGCGTGACCGACCAGGCGGTGGAGGCGATCGTCGCCGACGATGAGGCCGCCGCCGTGCTCGACGTGCCGGCGGGCGCACCGCTGATGCTGTTCGAACGGCTCGTCCGCGACCGCCGCGGACGGCCTCTGGAATACGCGTTCGCCAGGGTGCGGGGTGACCGCATCGCGCTGCTGGCCCAACTTCCCCGCAACTGCCGGCAACGACGCCTGCCTCAACTCGCGCAGGAGGCGTGATGCCCGGTTATCTCGGCCGACGGTTGCTGATGACGATCCCGATCCTCATCGGCGTCTCGATCGTCATCTTCATCACCATCAAGATCATCCCCGGCGACCCGGTCGCTTCGATGCTCGGCCCGACCGGCAGCCCGGAGGCCAGGGCCGCCCTGCACGCGCGGCTGGGGCTCGACAACCCGTTGCCAGTGCAGTACTTCTCGTGGCTCGGCCACACCCTCACCGGCGACTTCGGCACCAGCATCACCCGCCACGACGCGGTCGCGCCCATCGTCCTGGACGCGCTGGTGAACACGCTGATCCTCACCGTCGCGGCCGGCGCGCTCGCCATCGTGCTGGGACTGCTCGTCGGCGCGCTGACCGGCCTGCGCCGCAGCGGCATCGCGGCCCGGATCGGCAACGCGTTCGCGCTGTTCTCGATTTCCGTGCCGCAGTACTCCATCGGGCTGCTGCTGATCATCTACCTCGCGTCGAACGCCGGTCTGTTTCCCGTCAGCGGCATGCACAACCCGAACGGCGACGGCGGGTTCGCGGACCTCGTCGACCACCTCATCCTGCCCGCGGTCACCGCGGCGCTGGTTCCCGCGGGGATCATCGCGCGGATGTTCCGCTCGTCCGTGCTCGACGTGATGAGCATGGACTTCGTCGAGGCGCTCACCGCGCGGGGTCTGTCGCGGGCCCGGGTGATGCGCCACGCCTTCCACAACACCGTGCCGTCGCTGCTGACCGTCGCGGGGCTGCAGGTCGGCTACCTGCTCGGCGGTGTCGTGTTCGTCGAGGCCGTGTTCCAGTGGCCCGGCATCGGGCTGCTGGTCTACCAGTCGATCACCCAGCGCGACCTGCCGGTGATCCAGGCGGGCGTGCTGGTCTCCGCGTTCGCGTTCGTGCTGATCAACCTCGTGGTCGACGCGCTGCACGGCCTCGTCGACCCGCGCATCCGCACCTGACGGCAGCGTCGCCGGTCCCCGTCCCCACCGACCGAACTCCTCGAGGAGTGTCTTCGATGACCGCACTGACCGAACCGGCACCGGCGACGTCGCTGCCCGATGCCGCACCGGCCGCCGCCCCGGCGCGCCGCCGCCGCAGGATGACCGTGAGCGCCACCGTCGCCGCCGCGGTGGTCCTCCTGATCGTGCTCACCGCCCTCGTCGGACCCCTGCTGGCGGGCGACCCGGTCGCGGGCGACACCGCGCACCGGCTGCTGCCGGCCGGCACCCCCGGCCACCTCCTCGGCACCGACGGCCAGGGCCGCGACGTGCTGGCCCGCCTCGTCGACGGAACCCGCCTGTCGCTGCTGGCCGGCCTGGTCCCGGTGGCGTTCGCCGCGCTCGTCGGCACCGGGCTCGGGGTCACCGCGGGCCTGTCCGGCAAGTGGGGCCAGCGAACGATCATGCGCACGCTGGACGTGTTCTACGCGTTCCCGGCGGTGCTGCTCGCGGTCGCGATCGCCGCCGCGCTCGGGTCCGGGCTGTCCAACGCGATCATCGCGCTCGCGGTGATCCTCGTCCCGCCGGTGGCGCGCGTCGCCGAGACGGAGACGCGGCGACTGGTGGATCTGGACTACATGGAGGCGGCGCGGGCCAGCGGTGCCACCCGCTCGGCCATCGCGCTGCGGCAGGTACTGCCCAACGTCGCCCCGCCGGTGATCGTGTACTGCACCGCGCTGATCGGACTGTCCATTGTGTACGCGGCGGGGCTGAGTTTCCTCGGCCTGGGGATCTCCCCGCCGACTCCGGAGTGGGGTCTCATGGTCAGCGAGCACACGCAGTACATCTACTCCGCGCCGTTCCTGGCCGCGATCCCCGCGCTGGCGATCCTCGTCGCGTCGGTCGTCTTCAACGTCCTCGGCGACGGCCTGCGGGATCTGCTCGACGTGCGAGGGGAGGCGCGGGCATGAACGCGGCCGTGACCCCGCCCCTGGCGGTCGAGGACCTCACCACCACGTTCGTCTCCCGGCACCGCCGGATCGAGGTCGTGCGCGGGGTGTCGTTCACGATCGGCCGCGGCGAGACGATGATGCTGCTCGGCGAGAGCGGCAGCGGCAAGTCCGTGACCGCCCGCTCGATCATGCGGCTCTACGGATCCGGCGCCGAGCTCGGCGGCAGCGTGCGGCTGAGCGGCCGCGAGCTCACCGGGCTCGCGGAGGCGCAGCTGCGCGACGTCCGCGGCGGCCAGATCGCGCTCGTGCCCCAGGACCCCACGGGTGCGCTCGACCCCTTGCGCCGCATCGGCGCGCAGCTGGCCGAGACGCTGGCCGTCCACGGCGTGGAGCGCGTGAAGACCGCTGCGCGGCGGCGGGCCGAGGAGCTGCTGGCGATGGTCGGCATCCCCGACCCGAAACGCGTGGCCGGCAGTTATCCGCACGAGCTGTCCGGCGGCATGCGCCAGCGCGCGGTGATCGCGATCGCGGTGAGCTGCGACCCGCAGGTGCTCATCGCCGACGAGCCCACCACGGCGCTCGACGTGACCGTGCAGGCGCAGATCCTCGAGCTGATCGCCGACCTGCAGCAGCGCCTCGGCATGGCGGTGCTGATGGTCACCCACGACGTCGGCGTCGCCGCGGACTTCGGCGGCCGGGTCGGGGTGATGTACGCGGGCAAGCTCGTGGAGGAAGGGCCGGCGCACGAGGTGCTCTCCGCCCCACGCCACCCGTACACGGCCGGGTTGCTGAACTCGCTGCCCACGCCCGGGGTCGCCCGGGGCACGCTGCACTCGATCGTCGGGGCACCGCCCGCGGTCGGCGCGTTCCCCGGCGGCTGCGCCTTCGCCCCGCGCTGCCCGCAGGCCCGGCGCGCGTGCACCCGGACCGATCCTCCGCTGACCGCGGTGGCCGAGGACCGGTCGGCGGCCTGCCCCGTGGTGAACCCGGAACCGGCGTCGGTGGTGGCGTGATGGCCGACGAGCTGCTGCGGGCCGAGGGCCTGACCAAGACGTTCGGCAACGGGGTGCGGGCCGTCTCCGACGTGTCCCTGACCGTCCACAAGGGAGAGACGCTCGGCGTGGTCGGCGAGTCCGGCTGCGGGAAGTCCACCACCGGGAAGATGCTGCTCGGCCTGCTGTCGCCCGACAGCGGCGCCGTGACCTTCGACGGCGAGCCCTTGGCCGGGCTCAGCCGCTCCCGGATGCGGGCGCTGCGGGCCCGCCTGCAGGTGGTGCCGCAGAACCCGCAGACGTCGCTGAACCCCCGGCTGCGCGTGCGCCAGTCGATCGAGTTCAACCTCCGGGCGCACGGCGTCGAGCGCGGTGCGCGCCTGCCGCGCGTGCTGGAGCTGCTGGAACGGGTGGGGCTCACCGCGGCACAGGCCGAACGCTTCCCCCACGAGCTCTCCGGCGGCCAGCTGCAGCGCGTCGCGATCGCCCGCGCACTGGCCACCGGGCCCGATCTGGTGGTCTGCGACGAAGCGGTGTCCGCTTTGGACAAAAGCGTGCAGGCGCAGGTGCTCAACCTGCTCGCCGACCTGCAGGCCGAGACCGGCGTCGCGTTCCTGTTCATCTCCCACGACCTGGCCGTGGTGGAGCACATCTCCGACCGGGTGGCCGTGATGTACCTCGGCCGGGTCGTGGAACTGGCCCCGGCGCGCGAGCTGTGGGCCACCCCGCGCCACCCGTACACCCAGGCGTTGCTGTCGGCGACCCCGGGACAGGGCCGCGAGCGGATCGTGCTCTCCGGCGACCTGCCCAACCCGGCCGATCCACCGTCCGGCTGCGGGTTCCGCACGCGCTGCCCGGTCGCGGAACCGGCTTGCACGACCGAGTGGCCGGCGCTCGCCGAGGCGGCACCCGGTCACCGGGCCGCCTGCGTCCACGTGAGCCCGGTGCCCGTACCGGGCTGATCCCGCCACCCAGCCAGCCCAGCGGCCGCGCCGGCCGCCGGGCCGACCCGCACGCCCTCGACCCCCCTGCCGAGAGGAAAACCCTTGTCCCCCAACCGTTACTTCGCGCGGCGGAGAGGCCGGACCGCGCTGCTCGGCGCGTTCGCCGCCGCCGTGTCGCTCCTGCTGTCCGCTTGCGGCGGCAGCGCCACCGCCGGCGGCTCCGGCGGCAACACGCTCACCATCGGCATGACCGCGTCCGACATCCCCGTGCTCGACACCGGGCTCGCCCAGGGCCAGGGCTACGAGGGCCTGCGCTTCGTGGCGAACCAGCTGTTCGACGGCCTGACGAAGTTCGACCTGACCAAAGCCGACCAGATCCCGAAGATCATCCCCGACCTCGCCGAATCGTGGACGCCCAACGCCGACCTGACGAGCTGGACCTTCAAGCTGCGGCCCGGCGTCACCTTCCACGACGGCACCCCGTGGAACGCCGACGCGGCGATCTTCAACCTCGACCGCTACACGAACAAGAACAGCCCGCAGTACTACCAGGAGCTCAACGCCCAGGGCGGGTTGTCGATCGCCGGGATCAAGACCTACCACAAGGTCGACGACCTGACGATCGTGATCGACACCAACGGCCCGTGGGCCTACCTGCCCAGCGATCTCGCGACGGTGTACTTCGCCAGCCCCACGGCGGTGAAGGCCGAGGGCAACCAGGGCTTCGCCGAGAAGCCGGTGGGCACCGGGCCGTTCAAGTTCGACTCGCTCGTGCGGGGCCAGCGCATGGTGATGCTGGCCAACGACAAGTACTGGGCCGGCCGGCCCAAGGTCGACAAGGTCATCCTGCGCCCGATCCCCGACCCGACCGCCCGCGTGGCGGCCCTGCGGTCCGGTGAGGTCAACTGGATCGAGGTGCCGCCGCCGGACGACGTGCCCAACCTGAAGTCGCAGGGCTTCCAGGTGCTCACGAACTCCTACGACCACATCTGGCCGTGGGTCTACAACCTCGCGAAACCGCCGTTCACCAACGTGAAGGTGCGCGAAGCGCTCAACTGGGCCATCAACCGGAAGGCACTGGTCGACAACATCCTCAAGGGCACCGCGGAACCGGCCCTGGGCTACGTGCCCCACGCCAACGCGGCGTACGAGCCCGCCGACGACGCCTACGGCTACGACCCGGCCAAGGCCAAGCAACTGCTCGCCGAAGCCGGCTACGCAGGCGGGTTCACCATGACGCTGTCCTACCCGACCAGCGGCTCAGGCAACATGGTCCCGACCCCGATGAACACCGCGCTGCAGACCGACCTCGCCGCCGTCGGGGTGAAGGTCCAGCTCAAGCCCATCGAGTGGGCGGCCATGCTGACCGACTTCTTCAGCGGCAAGATCCCGGACAACGCCGACGCCCTCAACATCTCGCTGAGCTACCAGCAGGAAGGCTTCTGGCGCAACTGGTTCGGCACCGGTTCGACGGCCAACGCGGGCAAGTACAGCAACCCCCAAGTCGACGCCCTGTTCGCCAAGGCGCGCACGGTGCTCGACGACAAGGCGCGGGCGAGCCTCTACTCGCAGGCCGCGCAGATCCTCGCGAAGGACTCGCCGTGGCTCGTCGTGGTCGACGACCGCAACCCGCGTGTCCTGTCCTCCAGCGTGCACGGCTTCGTGCAGGCGCAGTCCTGGTTCGCCGACCTCACCCAGCTGTCCGTCGGCTGACCGGCCCCACCGAAAGGAGATCGCCATGGCGATGCCTCGCGGCCGCATCCGCGGCTTCGTGCGCAGGCCGACGCCGCAGGAGCTGTCGGAGCTCGGCGCGACCGAGCACCTGTCCCTCACCCCGCGGGAAGCCGAGCAGTACGCGCAGATCCTCGACCGGACGTTCGCCGGCGTCGACCGGCTGGACGAACTGCACGCGCCCACCCCGCCGTTGACCTACACCGACCGCGATCCCGGCGGCCCGGTCGACGACACCGAGGACCCGTTCCACGCGTTCATCCGGCGCTGTCACGTGAAAGGCGCGCCGGGCGGGCCGCTCGCGGGACTCACCGTCGGCGTCAAGGACAACCTCGCCGTGGCGGGGGTGCCGGTCACCAACGCTTCACGGACGCTGAGCTACACGCCGACGTCCGACGCGGTCGTGGTGTCCCGGCTGCTCGCCGCGGGCGCCGACGTCACCGGCAAGACGAACCTGGACGACTTCTCCACGTCCGGCACCGGCGAGTCGAGCTGGTACGGCCCGGCCCGCAACGCCGTCGACCCCACCCGGTCGGCCGGCGGCTCGTCGGGCGGCTCGGGATCGGCCGTCCGCTCCGGCGCGGTCGATCTCGCAATCGGCGTCGACGAGGGCGGTTCGGCCCGGATTCCCGCGTCCTTCAACGGGATCGTCAGCATCAAACCCACCCAGGGCCTGGTTCCCTCCCACGGGCTGACGTACATGGACCACACGATCGACGCCGTGTGCCCGATGGCGGGCACGGTGGAGCTGACCGCCCGGATGCTCGACGTGATGAGCGGGCACTCCGACCGCGACCCGCAGTGGGTCCGGGGCACGGCCGAGCCGACGAACGCCGTCGCCGCGCTCGGCGAAGGGGTGGCCGGTCTGCGGATCGGTGTGGTGACCGAAGGGCGCGACCCGGCCCTGTGCGAGCCGGGCGTGCTCGCCGCGCTCGAGTCCTCGTGCGCCGCACTGGAGGCCGCCGGCGCGACCGTGACCCCGGTTTCGATTCCCCTGTGGACGGACGCGTGGGCCATCGAAACCACGTTGCTGATGCATCTGGCGTGGCTCAACGCCCAGTCCGACGGTGCCGGCTACGCGCACCTCGGCGAGGTGGACGTCGAGCGGACCCACGCCTTCGGCCTCGTCCGGCGGCTCGAGGCGGACTCGTTCCCGCCGTTCTTCAAGGTGTGGCTGCTGGGCGGAAGGTACTTGCACGACAAGTACTTCTCCACCTACTTCGCCAAGGCCGCGAACCTGCGGCGAGCCCTGACCGCACAGCTCGACGCGGCGTTCGCCGGGTTCGACCTGCTGCTCACCCCGACCACACCGCAGGTCGCGCCGGTGCTGCTGGACCGGCCCGCCGAGGACCCGGAGCTGCTCGCCCGCGGCACCACGATGGTCAGCAACACCTGCGTGCTCAACCTCACGGGGCACCCGGCGCTCGCGGTGCCGAGTGGCGTGGACCCGGAAACCTCGATGCCGGCGTCGATCCAGATCATCGCGCCGCGGTGGCAGGACGCGCTGACGTTCCGGGCGGGTGCGGTCGTGGAGGACGCGGCGGGTGTGATGCCGGGCGGGATCACGGCCCAGCCCGCCACCCGGCCCGAACCGCAGCCGGCCGGTTCGCGGTGATCGAAACCGTGCCCGCGCGGGCACCCGTGTCCGGCCCGGTGCCCGGCTCCGGGCCGGACGCTCGCCGCCGGTTCCACCTCGTCGTCGTGGTGGCCGGCGTCGGGTTCGGGCTGACCGCGCCGTTCACGGCGCTGCTCGTGGTGGGGCTCGGCGGCCCGCCGTCGTGGGCGGCCTTCGTGGTCTCCTCGATCGGGCTTTCCCTGCTGCTGGTCGATTTCCTCGGCACCCGGTTCGTGCCGCGGGTGTCCTCGCGCACCGCGCTCACGGTGTCGTTGCTCGTGTTCGGCGTCGGCTGCCTGCTCTCGGCGGCCACCACCAGCTGGGAGGTCGTCGGGCTCGCGCGGGTGCTGCAGGGGTTCGGCACGGCTTTGTTCATGGGCGGCGGGATCGCGCTCGCCGTCCGGCTCGTCGGCGAACGGGTGCGCGGGAGCGCGATCGGCACGTTCAACGCGTTCTGGTTCCTCGGCGTCGCGACCGGTCCGCTCGGCGGTGGCCTGATCGCGGCGGTGGTGCCGGGACCCGACGGGTTGCGGCTGCTGTTCGGCGTGTGCGCGGCGGTGAACCTGGCCGGTGCGGTGGCGGCGTGGTTCCTCGCGCCCTGCTGGGTTTCCGCCGTCCGGCCCCGGCTCGGGCTGCCCGCGGGCCTGGGAGTGCGCGGCCGCCGGATGTGGTCGGTGCTCGTGCTGACCGGGCTCGGGCAGGCGGTGCGGTCCGGGCTCGCGCTGACGCTGGTCCCGTTGCTGGGCGCGCAGCTCGGCATGGGCTGGGTCGCCTTGGGGCTGGCGTTGTTCGCGATGTCGGTCACCGACGTCGGCGCGATGCACTTCGGCGGCCGGTTCGGCGACCGGCACGGGCGGCTGCTCCCGCTGGCGGCCGCGCTGGCGTGGGGCACCGTCGCCGTGCTGGCCCTCGCCACGGTGGTCCGCGGCCCGGTCGCGTTCGCCTTCGGGGCGCTCGCCACCGGCGTCACCGTCGGCACCACGTGGGTCGTCCCGGCCGCGATGACCGTCGATCTCGCCGAGGACCCGGACATCGCGCTCGCCGCGTACCGGATCGCCTGTGACATCGGGATGCTCGCCGGCGGGCTGCTCGCCGGAGTGGGCATCGCCGTCGGCGGCGTGCACACCGCGCTCGCGGCCACGGCCGTCTGCCTCTTCGGCGGTCTCCTGCTCACCCTCACCGTCCGGGAGACGCTGCCCCGCCGTCCCCACCTGTCCGTCGTCAAGGAGGAAACCGTGCCGCTGCCCGCGCCCGAGGAGTTCGCCGTGTTCGCCGCGAACTCCGACATCACCCTCACCCCGCAACGCCTCGCGCAGGCCTACGCCACACACACCCACTACCGCGCGGATCTCGAACGCCTGCGGCGACTGCCCCTGCCGTTCACCGAGCCGGTCAGCGAACCGGCCACCGCGCTCGCCTGGATCACCCGGGGAGGCACCGCATGACCGACCTCGCCGACCTCACCGCGACCGAGCTGCTCGCCGCGTTCGCCGCCGGCACCGCGACCCCGAGCGAAGCCGTCGCGGCCTGCCTGGCCCGCATCGAGGCCACCGACCCCGGGCTCAACTCGGTGATCACCCTGCTCACCGACTCCGCGCGGGCGAAGGCGGCCGAATCGGACGCGCGCTGGCGCGAGGGCACCGCCCGGCCGCTGGAGGGAGTTCCGTACGGGCTCAAGGACATCGTCGCCACGGCCGGGATCAGGACGACCGGCGGCTCGGCGCTGTATCGCGACTACGTGCCGGAGACGGACGCGGTGCTCGCGGCCCGGCTCGCCGACGCCGGCGGGGTGCTGCTCGCCAAGCTCGCCACGTTCGAGTTCGCCTGCGGCGGCGCGGTGAACAAGACGTTCGGCCCCACCCGCAACCCGTGGGACCCGCGGCGCACCACCGGAGGCTCGTCGTCCGGCTCCGGCGCGGCGGTCGCGGCGGGCCAGGTGCCGCTGGCGATCGGCACCGACACCGGCGGCTCGATCCGCATCCCGAGCGCGTTCTGCGGGATCACCGGGATCAAGGCGACCTACGGCCGGGTGCCCCGCCACGGCGTGATGGGGCTGTCCTGGACCATGGACCACGCCGGGCCGATGACCCGCAGCGTCGCCGACGCCGCGCTGATGCTCGACGTGATCGCCGGGCCCGATCCGCTCGACCCGACCACCCTGCCCGCGGAGGACAGCCCGTTCAGCGCGGCGGTGGGCCGGGACGTCAGCGGCATGCGGGTGGCACGGGATCGCGCGTTCCTCGAAGGCGACCTGCACCCCGCGGTCGCCGAGGCGTACGAGTCGGCGCTCGGCGAGCTGACCGGGCTCGGCGTGGAGCTCGTCGACGTGGAGCTGCCGACGTTCGAGCTCGCCGCCGTCGCCGGCTGGTGGATCATCTACGCCGAAATGCTCTCCCTGCACGAAGAGCACGTGTCGGGAATCGAGGACCGCGACGAGATGGGCGCGTCGCTGCTGGGCGCGGCTCCGTTCGTGAGCGCCGCGGACTACCTGCGGGCGCTGCGGCTGCGCCCGGTGTTCCAGCGTGAGCTCGACGCCGCGATGGCCGGCTGCGCGGCGCTCGTGACGCCCGGCCTGAGCGCGCTGCCCCCGTTCATCGCCTCCGAGATGACGTCGGACCTCGGCAACCGCGAGGTGCCGTGGCTCGACGCCGCCTGCCGCACGAGCGTGCCGTTCAACCTCACCGGCTCCCCGGCGCTGGTGCTGCCCTCGGGCGAGATCGGCGGACTGCCGGGGAGCCTGCAGTTCGTCGGCCGCCCGCGCGACGAGGCCACGTTGTTCGCCCTCGGCGGTGCCTACCAGGCCGCCACCACCCACCACCTGCGCCGCCCGGCCCTGCCCGCGGCCGCTTGAGGAGGACGCGATGTACCTGACCATCACCGAAGCCGCCGCGGCACTGCGCGCCGGCGAGACCACGTCGGTGGAACTCACGACCGCGGCCTACGCGGCCGCCGACGCCCACGACGAGGCACTGGGGGTGTACCTGGCGCGGTTCGACGAGACGGCGCTGGCCGCCGCCGCGAAGGCCGACGCGGAGCTGGCCGGCGGCGTCGACCGCGGCCCGCTGCACGGAATCCCGTTGGGAATCAAGGACATCATCGCCACCGAGGAGGGCGAGACCACCGCGCAGAGCCTCGTGCTCGACCGCGCGTGGGGCGCCGGCGGGGACGCTCCCGTCGTGGCGCGGCTGCGGGCCGCCGGGGCGATCGTCACCGGCAAGACCAGCACCATGGAGTACGCGATCGGCACGCCCGACCCCGACAAGCCGTTCCCGATCCCGCGCAACCCGTGGAACACGGAGCGCTATCCCGGCGGTTCGAGCTCGGGCACCGGGAGCGGGGTGGCGGCCGGGCTGTTCCTCGGCGGACTCGGCACCGACACCGGCGGCAGCATCCGGTACCCCGCGACCAGCTGCGGGATCACGGGTCTCAAACAGACCTTCGGCCGCGTCCCGAAAGCCGGGTGCGTGCCGCTGGGCTACAGCTACGACCACATCGGACCGATGGCGCGCAGCGCCGAAGACTGCGCGGTGATGCTCGCCGTGCTCGCCGGTCACGACAGCAGCGACGCGACGTCGGCCGACCGCCCGGTCGACGACTACACCAGCGGGCTCACCGGCTCACTCGCCGGGCTGCGGATCGGCATCGACCGCCTCCTCGACCGCTCGCCGCTCACCGCGCCGGAGCTCGACCCGGCGCTGGACGCGGCCGTCGCCGAGCTCGTCGCGTCCGGGGCCGAGGTCGTCGACGTGCGGCTGCCGCTGTACGACGAGCTCAAGACCGCCACGATGGCCGGGCTCTCGGCCGAGGCGTACGCCTACCACCAGCCGGACCTGCGCTCGCGCTGGACCGACTACGGGGCCGGCACCCGCATGGCGGTCGTCACCGGCGCCCTCGTCAGCGCGGGTGACTACGTCCAGGCCCAGCGCGTCCGGCGCGTCGGACAGCGCCAGGTCGCCGCCCTTTTCGCCGACGTGGACCTCATCCTCACGCCGACGAGCGCGTGCGGCGCCCCCGAGGTGGACAAGCTGACGCTCGACAAGATCGTCGACGCGCTCCACACGCCCTACTGGAACGCGCTCGGCAACCCCGCGATGTCCGTGCCCATGGGTTTCACCGCCGACGGGCTGCCGCTCGGCCTGCAGATCGTCGGCAAGCCGTTCGACGAGGCCACCGTGCTCGCGGCCGGGTACGCCTACCAGCAGCGCACCTCCTGGCACCGCCAGGTTCCCCCGCTGTCGTGAACCCCGTACCAGGAAAGGAAACTCCCGTGACACCCGATCCCGCGACCGTCGTCCCCGCCCTGCTCTCCGCCGCCGGTGTGACGCCGTCGGCCGAGGAAACCGCGCTCCTCATCGCCGGCTACCCGTCGCTCTCCGAAGAGATCGAGAAGCTCTACGCGGTGCCGGAGGCCCGGTACGAGGAGCCGGGCCTGATCTTCCGCGCCGAGTTGTAGGCGTCCTGCTGAGGCGTTCCGCGTGAACGCCTCAGCAGGCCGGCCCTGTCGGATCAGTCCGAAGTGGACTCACGCTGTTCGCCGCGCGCCAGCACGGAGTGGCGGCGGCTGTAACCGAAGTAGACGGCCATCCCGATCACGAACCAGATCGCGAAGCGCAACCACGTCTCCGGCTTCAGGAACGTGATCAGCCAGATCGAGAAGACCACCCCGATGATCGGCACCACCGGCATCCCCGGCGTCCGGAACGTGCGGGGCAGATCGGGGCGCTTGTACCGCAGCACGATCACCGCGATGCACACCACCACGAATGCCAGCAGAATCCCGATGTTGGTGAGCTCGGCGGCCTCGCCGATCGGCAGGAACCCGGCGATGACCGCCGACGCCACGCCGAGGATCCACGTGGTGCGGGTGGGCACCTTGCGCACCGGGTGCGTCTTGCCGAACCACTTCGGCAGCAGGCCGTCGCGGCTCATGGAGTAGCCGACGCGCGTCGCGCCGAGCAGGAAGGTGAACAGCACGGTCAGGATGCCGATGATGGCGCCGACCGCGATCACCGCGCCCAGCCAGCCCAGGCCCACCGACGCGAACGCGCTGGAGAACGCCGCTTCGGGGTCGATGTCCTGGTAGTTCACCATGCCGGTCAGCACGAGGCACGCGAGGACGTAGAGCACCATCGAGATCGCGAGCGAGTACAGGATCGCCTTCGGCATGTGCTTCTGGGAGTCCTTCGACTCCTCGGCCGCGGTGGACATGGCGTCGTAGCCGAAGACCGCGAAGAAGACCGTGGCCGCACCCGTGAACGCGCCGCTGACGCCGAAGGGGAAGAAGTTGGTGTAGTTGCCCGTCTTGATGTGGAAGGCGCCGACCACGATCACCAGCACCACGAGCGCGACCTTCAGGTACACCAGCAGCGTCTCGAACCGCGCCGCGTTTTTCATGCCCTGGTTGAGGATGAACGCGATGAGCAGGCACAGCACCACGGCGAACAGGTTCACCACGTACGAGCCGTGCGCCACGCCCTCGGGCTCCGTGCCCGGCGCGCCCGACATCCACTGCGGCAGCGAGACGTGCAGGAAGCCCAGCAGGTCGTTGAAGTAGCCGGAGATTCCGATGGCGACCACCGCCACGATCGCGGTGTACTCCAGAAGCAGGTCCCACCCGATGAACCAGCCGACGATCTCGCCCAGCACCGCGTAGCCGTAGGTGTAGGCCGAGCCGGCGCGCGGGATCAGCCCGGCGAACTCGGCGTACGAGAACGCCGCCGCCGCGCTCGCGACGCCCGCGATGAGGAACGAGATCAGCACGGCGGGGCCGGCCGTCTGGTTGGCCACCGCGCCCGCCAGCGAGAAGATCCCGGCACCGATGATGCCGCCCACGCCGATCGCCGTCAGCTGGCGCAGCCCCAGTGTGCGTTGCAGGCCGTCACCGCCGCTCTCGATCGTCTCGATCGGTTTGCGCCGGAAGATGCCGGACCCTGTTCCCAGGCTGCGCGGAGCGGACATCGATGTCTCCTCATACGTCGTGAACCGAGCCCGGGTCACGGGCTCTGGCAGCGCACCGTACTAGGCCGTGTCCGCTGTGTCACCGATGTTCCGAAGCGGGCGGGAACTCAGCCCGCCGCGGTGTCCTCCGCGGCTTGGGACGCGGCACGCGCGGGCCGGGACACGTCGCCGGGGCGGACGGCGCCCGCGGCGAAGAAGGTGAGGAGCTCGGCGATCTCGGGTGGGTCGTCGAGCTGGGGGCAGTGGCCCCAGTCCTCGCGCACCAGGAGGCGGCTGTGCGGCACGAGGGTGTGCAGGCGGCGGCCGGCGGCCGAGGAGACGAGCTTGTCCTTGCCGCAGGCCACGACCAGGAGCGGGACGTGCACGCGGTCGAGCTGGTAGGCGTCGGCGAGCTCGGTGACGAGCTGGCGCGCCTGCTCGAGGCGGGAGGTGGTGGCGCGGTAGTCGGGGAAGAGCGTGGTGAAGCGGCGGACCTGGCCGGCGTCGGCGGTGCCCGCGTCGGCGTACAGCAGGCGGGGGACGACCTGCTCGGCGACCGCGCGGACCAGGAACCCGGGTACCGGCAGCGGGAGCGCGGAGTACAGCCGCAGCGGCAACGGGTTGCGTGCGACCGTGCGGACGAGCCACGAGTCGACGAAGCCGGGCGCGGCGATCGACACGACGCCGACGAGCGGCAGCCGCGGGTTCTGGGCCGCGCGCAGGCCGAGCGTGCCGCCGAGGGAGTTGCCGGCGAGCACCACCGGGCCGAGCACGGCCTGCTCGCGCACGACGGCGGCGGCGAACGCGTCGAGCTGGGGGAGCATGGGGCCCGGGCGCAGGGGCTGGGCGTCGCCGAAACCGGGCAGGTCCACGGCGACGGCCGCGATGCCCGCGGTGGCGAGCTCGGCCAGCACAGGACGCCAGGTGTCGGCGCTGTCGCAGTAGCCGTGGAGCAGCACCAGCCGGGGTGCGCGGGGTTTCCCGGTGCCCCGCTTGCGGGACCGCTTGGGCGCTTCGGCCTCCACCACCGGTGGACCGACTTCGAGCACCCGCGTCCGCACTCCGGCGAAGCGCCGGAAGGAGACCCGGACGGGATCCGGTTCGCTGCTGGGCCGGCCGCCCCGGACAGCGGGTGCGGGCCGCTTCGATGCGGTCATGTCTACAGGTTAACCGTTCAAGGTCGAGTTCTGGTCGAACATCGGGGGTAACAAGCCGATTGCGAACTCGGGGTGTTGACGGTTAACGGAATGCGGCGTACAAGCACCGGCCCGGGCTGATCCGTGACGGAAAAGCCCAGGCCGGAGGGTTTCTGTCGACTCAGCGGGTGAAAACGATCTTGCCCGCGGTCTCGCCGTCGAGCATCGCCCGGAACCCCGCCTCGGCCTCGGCCAGCGGCAGTTCGGTCCCGATCCGGGGCTTGATCCCCTTGAGGTCGAGGTAGCTCAGCATGTCGGCCAGCTCGTCGCGTGTGCCCATGGTCGAGCCGGCGACGCGCAGCTGCAGGAAGAACACCCGCTGCAGGTCGGCCGACGGGTCCGGGCCGCTCGTGGACCCCGACACCACCACGATGCCGCCCGGCTTTAGCGACTTGAGGGTGTGCGCCCAGGTGGCCTTGCCCACGGTCTCGAACACCGCGTCGACCCGCTCGGGAAGCCGCGCGCCGGACTCGAACGTCTGGTGCGCGCCGACGCTCTCGGCCACCGCGCGCTTCTCCTCGCTGCGGCCGGTCACCCACACGCGGAAGCCCGCCGCGCGCCCGAGCGCGATGAGCGCCGTGGACACGCCACCGGACGCGCCCTGCACCAGCATCGTCTGGCCGGGGCGCAGGCCGGACTTCACGAACAGCATCCGGTACGCGGTCAGCCACGCCGTGCCCATCGTCGCGGCTTCGGGGAACGTGAGCCCGGCCGGCTTGGGCACCACGTTGCGCGCGGGCACCACGACCTGCTCGGCGAACGTGCCCTGGTGCTTCTCGGTCAGCAGGGTGCGCTTCGGGTCGAGTGTGTCGTCGCCCTGCCAGCCCGGGGCGTGGACCACGGAGTGGATCACGACCTCGGTGCCGTCGTCGAGCGTGCCGGCGCCGTCGCAGCCCAGGATCATCGGGAACTGGTCGGGCTTGATGCCGACGCCGCGCAGCGTCCACAGGTCGTGCATGTTGAGGCTGGCGGCCTTGACGTGCACCCGGACCCAGCCTTCGGGCACCTCGGGCTCGGGCCGCTCGCCGGCGACGAGAGAGTCGAGCGGGGCCTCGGCGTTGGGTTCCTTCGCGTATACGGCGAACATGGCAGCAACCTACCGCCCCTGGGCGCGCCGACGCAGCCTGGCGCGCGTAGGCTCACACCTGTGTTCAACGGGCTGGCCGACTGGTGGGACGGGGTCGAGCTGTGGCTCGCCCAGGCTTGGTTCCCCGTCCAGTTCGTGCTGGTCATGGTCGTGGTCGTCCCGCTGTGCCTGCTCGCCGCGTGGGTGATCGACAAGCTCGTGGGCCGCTTCGCCCGCTGGTTCGGCCCGGCCCGCGACGACGACAACCCGCCCTCTTAGGCTCACTCACCATGGTCAACCGCAGGCGGATCACCGCCGCACTCGTCGGTCTCCTCGTGCTGGTGCTCGCGGGCTGGCTCGTGAAGGAGAACGTCGGGGACTCGTCCTCGTCGGCCCCCGCCACGCCGAGCAGCTCCGCCCCGGCCGGCGCCTCGGGCGTCGCCGCGAAACTGCCCGGCAGCGACTCCGGGCTGCCGGTGAAACCGTTGTCCGGCTTGCCCTCGCAGGCGCGCGACACGTGGAAGCTGATCCAGGCGGGCGGGCCGTACCCCTATCCGCGCAACGACGACGTCGTGTTCGAGAATCGTGAGAAAGTGCTGCCGCGGAAGCAATCGGGTTACTACCACGAGTTCACGGTGACGACGCCGAAGAGCCCCGACCGCGGCCCGCGTCGCCTGGTGACCGGGCAGGCCAAGGAACTGTTCTACACCGACGACCACTACGCGTCGTTCGTCGTCGTGGACCCGAGCCGGTGACGCCGGCCGACGAGGCGAAGGCCGCCGCGGACGAGGCCTTCGCACGGGGCGCGTACCCGCACCTGGTCAACGGCGGCACCGTGGACAAGGCCTCCACGCTCGACGCGATCGCGAAGGCCATGTCCTTTCCGGACTACTTCGGCCGCAACCTCGACGCGTTGTACGACATGCTCACGGACCTGTCGTGGCTGCCCGCCGGCGAGCACGTGCTGATCTGGCGCGGCTCGGAAGCCTTGCGCCAGGCCGAACCGAAGAACTACCTGGCGATCCGCAGCGTCCTTTCCGACGCCCAGCGCGCGCTCGGCCCGGTCGACGGCAAAGCCGATTCCTGGCAGCTGACGGTCGTTCTCGCCGACTCGTGACCATCCCGATCCCCGCTGGCAGATCGGGGATCGGGACGCCGGCCTCAGCTCAGTCTTCGGGGACCCAGTTCGGTTTGCGCTTCTGGGCGAACGCGAGGATGCCTTCCTGACCTTCCTCGCTCGCGAAGAACCCGGCCGACAGCTCGTTCATCGCGGCGAAGCCTTCCGACGGCGTGGCCGGACGCGGCTTGCTCAGCAGGGTTTTGGTCGCTGCCAACGCGTTCGGGCCGCCGAGCGTCAGCGACTTGAGGTACCGCTGCACGGTCTCGTCGAGCTCGGCGGCGGGCACCGCGGCGTTGAGCAAACCGATCTCCACGGCCCGCCGCGCGTCGAACACGTCGCCGGTGAGGAACAGCTCGTGCGCGGCGCGGGGGTTCAACCGCGGCAGCACCGTCAGCGAGATCACGGCCGGCACCACGCCGATGCGGACCTCGGAGAACGCGAACGTCGCCTCGGGCACCGCGACCGCGATGTCGCACGCGGCGACCATGCCGATGCCGCCGGCACGGGCCGGGCCGGCCAGGCGCGCCACGACCGGCTTCGGGCTGGTCCACAGCCGCTCGAGGATCTTCGGGAACTCGTTCACACCCTGGTCGCCGGCCCCGGCCCCGCGGGCCTCCTTGAGGTCCATGCCGGCGCAGAAGACCGGGCCGGTGTGCGTCAGGAGCACCACCCGCACGGCGTCGTCGGCGACGGCCTTGTCCAGCGACTCGGAGAGCTCGCGGCGCAGCTGCGCGGACAGGGCGTTGCGGTTGTACGGGGAGTCGAGGGTGATCGTGGCGGTGCCGCCCACCACGTCGTAGTGCACCAGTTCGTCAACCATGGCACCACAATCGCACACGGGCCCGCGGGGGAGCCTGTGACGTGCGTCGGGGGCCGCCGGGACGAGGGCGGCCCGGGCCGGGAACGACAGTGTGGCGACGCCGCCGGCCACCGTGAGCTTCGGCGCCGTCACGTCGGCGTCCAGGGTCAGGTGCCACCCAAAACGCGTATCGGATTCGGCTTTAGGTGCTGACCTGCGCAGGAGCGTGCTGCTAAAGCGGTATCCGGGTCACGACGTCCGCGTAGCGGTGCAGCACGGCGGCGGCCACGCGCGGGTCGGTGCCCAGCGGTTCGGCGAGGAACACGGCGCGGTCGGCCTCACGCGCGTGCACCGCGATGCGGTCGGGCAGCAGTCCGGGCGCGAGGAACCACGACGCGACGACGATCCGCCGCACGCCCCGAGCCCGCAGCCGCGCCACGGCGGCGGGTACGTCGGGCTGCGCCGCGCTCGCGAACGCCTCGGTGACCGGCAGCCCCAGCTCGCCCTCCCAGCGGGCGGCCAGGTCGGCGACGGCGGCGTTGGCCCCGGCGTTCGACGAACCGACGGCGCTGACCACGACCCCGTCGCCCGGGCCCAGGCCGGCGCCGGAGAGCCGGTCGAGTGCGACGCGTTCCAGCATCGGGTCGACGCCCAGCACCTCGGACACCCGCACGTCGAAGCCCGGGCACTCCGCCTTGACCTCGGCGACGAGCGCGGGCAGGTCCACTCGCGCGTGGAACGCAGTGCCGAGCAGCAGTGGCACGACGACGGCGGCGCGGTGGCCCTGCGTGTACAGCCGGTGCAGGACGTCGGTGACCCGCGGTTGCGAGAGGTCCAGGAAGGACTCGTAGACCTCGATCCCCGGCGCCTGCGCGCGCACGCGCTCCACGAGCCCCCGCACGGTCGCGGCCGAGCGGGGGTCGCGGCTGCCGTGCGCGACGGGGACGAGGGGAGCCGTCACGGGAACCGTTCGCCGACCAGCCCGGCGGCGAGCGTGTCGCCGTCCTTCGGGTCGATGACGAGGAACGCGCCCGTGCGCGGGCTGTCGGTGTAGTCGTCCACGCCCAGCGGCTCGGCCAGGCGCAGCTCGACGCGGCCGATGTCGTTGAGGTCCAGCGAGTCCGGATCGTCCACACTGGACAGCGTCTGCTCGTCGAAGCGGGCGGTGAGCTCAGTGACCATGGCCTGGACCGTGCGCGTGCCGTGCTTCACGAGGACGCGCGCGCCCGGCTTGAGCTGCTTCGACGAGAGCCAGCACAGCGTCGCGGTGAGCTCGTCGGTGACGCGGGGCGCGCGATCGGCCACGGCGATGAGGTCGCCGCGGGAGATGTCGAGGTCGTC
>NZ_JBEYSJ010000020.1:71570-173186 GCF_040704195.1 Amycolatopsis sp. NPDC047767 | reverse complement strand
ACGAGGGCGAGGGTAGAGACGGAAGATCCACTACTTCAACGAAACCAACGCACCCCGCGGTGGCCGATCGCACCGCCCAATCCGGAAGCCGGCGCGATCTCGCTGGTGAGGCTTGGTCAGTGGTCGAGACCGTCGCGGTGCGGTGAAGCAACCAACGCCGCGGCGGGGTTCTCGGGGGTCAGCTCTGCGGGTAGCCCTGCTGCTGTTGCTGCTGGTACTGCGGCTGGCCTTGGGGTTGCTGCTGCGGAGCGTGCTGGGCCTGCTGCTGGCCGGGCTGCTGCGGCGCGCCGTCGGGGACCACGTAGACGGCGGTGCCGTAGGCGGCGATCTCGCTGGCGGTCTGGGCGATCTCGTTGCAGTCGAAGCGCAGCGCGAGCACGGCGTTGGCCCCGTGCGCCATGGCTTCCTGCGAAAGGCGGCCCAGCGCCTCGTAGCGGGAGTCGGACAGCAGCTTGGACAGGCCCTTGAGCTCACCGCCCGCCATGGCCTTGAAGCCGGCACCGAGGTTGGAGAACATGTTGCGGCTGCGCACGGTGAGGCCGAAAACCTCGCCGAACACGCGAACGACGCGATAGCCGGGCAGATCGTTCATCGTGGACAGCATGATCGGGAACTGCATGGGGGGTGCGGGTTGGGTCATGCGCCGGATCGTAGCCACCGGCGGCGCCGCGCACTCGCGAATCAGCCTGTGATTCGCTCGTTCCAGTCGATGTGGTGGTGGTACAGCCAGCCGGGCTTCTCGCCGACGTCGTGACCCGCGCTCGTCGCCACCAGTTTCTCCACGCGGGTGCGCCGCAGCTTCTCGTAGGCGGCGAACGCGGACGGCGCGTCGGGCAGGTCGCGCAGGCACAGCGCGAGCACCACGCTGTCCTCCAGCGCCATCGACGCGCCCTGCCCGGCGGCCGGGGAAGCCGCGTGGGCCGCGTCGCCGACGAGCACCATCGTGCCGGTGGACCAGACACGGGTGGTGGGCACGTCGTAGGAGTGGCCGCCGAAGACGTCTTCGCCGGTCGCGGCCACGATGTCGGCGCACGGCAGCGGGTCGCCGTCGAAGGCCGCGTGCGCGAACTCGCGCCAGCCGGCCGGGGTCACCGCCGCGATCTCGTCGCGCGGGCGTTCGGTGTCGGGGATGCGGGCGAACCAGAAGGTGGCGCCGTCGGGCGCGGTGGTGAAGCCGAAGGCGGCACGGGTGCCGCGGATCATGCGGTAGACGCCGGGCGCGGCGGGCAGGCCCTCGGCGCGGGTGTAGCCGTAGACCACGGTGAGGCCGGTGAAGCGGGGGCGGTCGGCGTCCGGGTCGATGAGGGTGCGGACCTCGGAGCGCACGCCGTCGGCGCCCACGAGCACGTCGCCGGTCGCGGTGGAGCCGTCGGCGAAGGTGGCGACGACGCCTTGAGCAGTGGTTTCGGCGGAGACGAGGCGGCGGCCGTGCTCCACGGTGATCCCGCGGCGGCCGGCTTCCTCCTGCAGCGCGCGGTAGAGCGCGGCGCGGGTGAGCGTGCGCGGCCCGGCGAGCTCACCGGTGTCGAACTCGCGCGTGCCCATCGACGTGCCGTCCGGCCCGACCAGCTCGACACCGAGGGCGGCGAACGACACGTCGTTCACGGGGCCGTCGGCGTCGATCGCCTTCAGCGCGTCCATGCCGTTGTGCATCACCGTGAGGAACGCGCCGGCGTCGGCTCCTCCGGAGGGATAGGCCTCGAAGACCACGGGCTCGTGGCCGGCGCGCTGCAGCGCCATCGCCGTGACCGTGCCCGCGACGCCACCGCCGGCGATGAGAACGCGCATCGAAATCCCCCCAGTGCCCGAGTCCGTGCCACCGCCGACCGTACCGGGCGGCGGTGGCACAGAACGGCTCAGGCGGTCTGGGCGACGGCCAGGCGCAGGCAGACGACGAGCGCGCGCACGGCTTCCTCGACCTCTTCGAGAACCGGGAAGGTCGGCGCGATGCGGATGGTCGCGTCCTTCGGGTCGTCGCCGTACGGGTGCGTGGCCCCGGCCGGGGTCAGGGCGACGCCGGCCTCCTTGGCCAGGCGCACGATCTCCTTGGCGGTGCCCTCGGGCACGGTCAGCGAGATGAAGTACCCGCCGGTCGGCTTGGTCCAGGTGGCCAGGCCCGAGCCGCCCAGCTCCTCGGTGAGGATGCGGTCGACGGCCGCGAACTTCGGCGCGATGATCTCCGCGTGCTTGCGCATGTGGGCGCGCACGCCGTCGGCGTCCTTGAGGAACATCGCGTGCCGCAGCTGGTTGACCTTGTCCGGGCCGATCGTGCGCTTGGCCAGCACACCCGACCACCACGCGATGTTGGCCGCCGACGACCCGAAGAACCCGACGCCGGAGCCGGCGAGCGTGATCTTCGAGGTGGAGCCGAACACGAACGCGCGGTCGGCGTTGCCGGCCTCGGCGCACAGCGCCAGGATGTCGGCGACCTCGACCTCGGTGTCCGTGAGGTGGTGCACGGCGTAGGCGTTGTCCCAGAAGATGCGGAAGTCCGGCGCGGCCGTGGGCATCGCGGCCAGGCGGCGGGCGACCTCGTCGGAGAAGGTGACGCCGGTCGGGTTCGAGTACTTGGGCACGCACCAGATGCCCTTGATGCCGGCGTCCTCGGCCACGAGACGCTCGACCACGTCCATGTCCGGGCCCTCGTCGGTCATCGGGACCTGGATCAGCTCGATGCCGAAGCGCTCGGCGAGCGCGAAGTGGCGGTCGTAGCCCGGCACCGGGCACAGCATCGCGACGCGCGGCTCGTCTGCCCAGCGGCGCTCACCGCCCGGCAGGGTGCTCAGCAGCGCCTGCACCACGGCGTCGTGCATCAGCTCGAGGCTCGAGTTGCCGGCCGCGAGCAGCTGGTCGACGGGGACCTGCAGCGCGCCGGCGAAGATCCGGCGCAGCTCGGTCAGGCCCTTGAGGCCGCCGTAGTTGCGCGTGTCGGTGCCGTCTTCGGCCTTGTACTCGCCGTTCGGCAGCGTGAGCAGGTCCGCGGAGAGGTCGAGCTGCCGGGGGGACGGCTTGCCGCGGGTGATGTCCAGGGAGAGGCCGCGCTCGACGAGCGCCGCGTAGTCGCGACGGGCGGTGTCGACGTCGACGGGAGCAGTGGTCATGGGCTCAACGCTAAACCGCGCGTCGATACCATTTCGGGTGACCCCCTGTCCAGGGTCTACGGTGGGGTCTCGTGCGTCTCGTGATCCATGCCGATCAGCGTCAGTTCTCGTTGCGGGACAACACCGCCTGGGTCCCCGGCGACGGCGGGTGGTCCGACGAGGCGGTGACCTCGCACCGGATCGCGGTGGAGCCGTCGTCGCTCGCGGTCGCCACCGCGCGTTCCGATCTGGTCGAGGTCGACGTCGCCCTGCACGCCGCCGCGCCCGCCATTCCGGCCGACGCGGAGCACGCGGTCGAGGCCGACCTCGCCGTGCCGGGCGGGACGGTGACGCTCGCCGGTCCGGCCGACTACCCGGGCCAGGAACACGAGCTGGTGCTCGCTCCCGGCCGCTACCGCGTGCGTGTGTCCTATGTGGAGAGCGGGCCGCCGGCCGTGACGTGGAACGAGCACGAGTACGGCGAGCACTTCCGCTACGTCGTGGACCTGTGGCCGGTTGCCGAGCCGGCGCCCGTCGCCGTGGTGCGCCAGGGCGCCGCGGTCTGGGACGGCTGACCGGAAGCGGCCATCCGGGACCCCTCCCGCTCCTGCGCTCTTACCGTCTTCGCAGAGCAACGCGGAAAGCGGGGAGAGGCAGTGCGGGACAGCCAGAAAGCCGAGATCGTCCGGATCTCCGAGGCGGTGGCGCGGTCGATGTTCGGCCAGGCCGCGATGTACTGGGGCATCGACCGCGAGGTGCACGCGCGGCTGCCCGAGACGATCCGCCGCCACGCCGAGGGCCTGCTGCCGCCGCTCGCGCAGGCAGCCGTCGCGGACGCGACGCCGGACCTGGCCGAGGCGCAGGCGTCGGTGGAGCTCGCCCTGCGGGACACGCTGCGCGCGTCGGCAGCGGAAGCCGTGGAGTCCACCTCGGCGCGGCTGCTGCCGGACCTGGCCGAACGGGCGGTGCGGGCGGCGACGCCGGACGTCGAGTCCCTTCGCGCGAAGCTGGTGTCGGCGGCCACGCCGGAGGTGGCCGAGGCCGTGCGCGAGCAGACGGCCCAGACCGTGGCCGGAGCCGTGCAAGAGGCCACCGCCGAGGTGCGGTCCACGCTCGCCGAGCAGCTCCGGCGCACGGTGCTGCCGGATCTCGCCCGCGAGGCCGTCACGAAGGCGACGCCCGATCCCGAAGAGCTGCGCGAGCACCTGCTGCACGAAGCGACGGCCGCGTTGTCCGGCAAGATCGAGAAGGCCGTGGCCGAGGTGGCGCGGCAAGCCAAACCCGACCTGGTCGAGCGGGTGTCGGCCGTGGCGGTGGCGCGCGTCCGCTCTGCCGTGCAGGCGGCGGCGGAGAAGGAGCTCGCGAAGTATTCGCCGACCGTGGTGTCGGTGGTGCTGCCGCAGGGCAAGCCGATCGAGCTGGCCGAGGACACGCACGCCGTGCTGCCGGAGGTGCTGGTGGCCCTGCACGCGCGCTGCCACGTGCTGCTGGTCGGTCCCGCGGGCACGGGCAAGTCGATGCTGGCCAAGCACGCGGCGCAGGCGCTGGGGCTGCAGTTCCAGGCGTTGTCGCTGGGCCCGACCACGCCGATGAGCAAGGTGTTCGGCTACTACGACGCCAACGGCCACTACCACGACACCCCGTTCCGGCGGGCGTTCGAGCACGGCGGCGTGATGCTGCTCGACGAGCTTGACAACGGCCACCCCGGCCTGCTGGCCGAGCTCAACCAGGCGCTCGCGCTCGGCGTGTGCGCCTTCGCCGACCGCATGGTGACCGCGCACGCCGACTTCCGGCTCGTGGCCACCGGCAACACCTACGGCACCGGCGGCGACCGCCAGTACGTCGGCCGCCAGACGCTGGACTCGGCCACGCTGGACCGGTTCGTGGTGCTCGACGTGCCCATCGACGAGGGACTGGAGGAACGCGTCGCGCTGCGGCACGCGCCTTCGCACCCGGACGCGGTGGAGGAGCTGGTGGCGTCGATCCGGGAGCTGCGCGCGACGGCGCTGGCCAAGAAGCTCCCGGTGATCCTCTCGCCGCGCGCCAGCATCGACGGCGCGAAGCTGCTGGAAGCCGGCGCGACCGTGGAGCAGGTCATGCAGTGGCGCGTGATCCGCGGGCTGTCGGACGCCCACCGCGCGGCGCTCGGGCTGGACTGATGCTGCCCGTTCACCTGCCCCCGATGCTGTCGTGGCACGAGTTCGTGGAGAAGGCCACCGCGCCGCCGACCGTCGTCGGCGCGGAGAGCCGCCGGTCCAAGGGCGGCTGGCACGGCGCGACCTGGGAAGAGGCGCTCACGCTCGCCGTCGACGGGTGGCCGCTGGCGCTGGAGGAAGCCGACGTCACCGTGGCCGAGCTACGGGCGGGCGCCGGCCTCGACCAGGGGGCGACCGAGCTGGAACCCGCGTGGGACGTGACCGGCAGCGAGGTCGACATCGCCGCCTTCCTGGCCGGGGTGCCCGAATGCATGGTGGACGCGGTGCCGCGCCAGGTGTCGCGGCGCGGCAAGGTCGTCACGTTCCTCATCCCGGCCGGCTACTCGCACGCGATCGGGCACCAGGTGATCATCAACCGCGGCCTCGCGCTCGCGACACTCTGCACAGCCATCATCGACGTCGGCCACAGCGTCGAAATCTGGTCGGGGGACACGAGCACGCTGCGGACGCCGGAGGGAAAGCTGCGCTCCCGCGCGATGGCCCGGGTGATCACCGCGGGCGAGCCCTTCGACGTCGGCCGGCTGATCTTCGCCGTGGCCCACCCGGCCATGCTGCGCCGGCTCTGGTTCGGCGTGTGGGACGGCCAGCCGAAGGAAGTCGCGAAAGCCATGATGCTCGACAACTACGGCCTGCCCGCCCCGTGCCGGGCCGACGACCTGCCAGCCGACATCGCCGACCCGTACGTGTTCCCACACCTGGAGGAACACGACCGCCAGTGGGACGACCTGCCGTCCGCGCTGGCGTGGAGCAGGCGGATGTTCGGGGAGCTGGGGCTGATCCAGCACTGACACGGCGCTGCACCGCCGGCAGCAACCACGATCACGTGCGGCGCTGCTTCTCGGCGAGATCGGACAAAGCCGCTCGGAGATTCACGATCAGGCGTCCGCCGGTGTTGTCACGGCCGCCGAGGGCCAGGACAGCCGAGGGCCCGCCGCCAACGGCGAGGCCGATCACCTGATTGCCTCGGACGTCCGTCGTGAGCCCGACGGTGACCTCGATCCGCCTGCCCACAGTGGAGGTGATCACAAGGTCGGCTGCGTGCAGTGGGACGACCTGCCGTCCGCGCTGGCGTGGAGCAGGCGGATGTTCGGGAAGCTGGGGCTGATCCAGCACTGAAAACACCGTGCGCGGCCCGGCCGCGGCGGTCAGACTGGGGCGCGTGCACATGATCGACTTGCCCGACACCGTCCGCGGCGCCCTCGAACTCGAAACCACCGAACGCGGCCTGGTGCCGCACCGGCTGCCCGCGTGGGCTCGCGCTGGCCATGGTGGAGGCGCAACCCTCCGGGGTGCGGCTGGCGTTCCGGACCGCCGCGACCGTGGTGGAGCTGGACGCGCTGCGCACCAAGGTGTCCTACGTCGGCGCGGCGGCCCGGCCCGACGGGGTGTACGAGCTGTTCGTGGACGGCACGCCCGCCGGCGCCGGGACGGTGGGCGGCGGGGACGAGCTTGTTGTCGACATGACGACCGGCTCGACCGAGGTGCGCCGCGGCGAGCCGGGCACGGTGCGGTTCGCCGGCCTGCCCGCGCGGACCAAGGACGTCGAGATCTGGTTGCCGCACAACGAACTCACCACGCTCGTCGCGCTCCGAGCCGACGCGCCCGCCAGCGCGCCGACCTCGGCCGGCCGCCGGCGGTGGCTGCACCACGGCAGCTCCATCAGCCAGGGCTCGGGCGCGGCCAGCCCCACCACCACGTGGCCGGCCGTCGCCGCTCGGCACGCGGGCGTCGAGCTCACCAACCTGGGCTTCGGCGGCAGTGCGCTGCTGGACCCGTTCACGGCCCAGGTCATGCGCGACACGCCGGCCGACGTCGTGAGCGTGAAGCTCGGGATCAACCTCGTCAACGCCGACCTGATGCGCCTGCGCGCCTTCGGCCCCGCCGTGCACGGCTTCCTGGACACGATCCGCGCCGGCCACCCGACCGCTCCCCTGCTGGTCGTCTCGCCGCTGCTGTGCCCCATCCACGAGGACACCCCGGGCCCCGGCGCCCCGGTCTTCGAAGCCGACGGGGTGGTCCGCTTCCGCGCGACCGGCGAACCGGGCCCGGGCAAGCTGACGCTGCGGATCATCCGCGACGAACTGGCACGGATCGTCGCCCAGCGCTCCGACGACCCCAACCTGCATCTGCTCGACGGTCTGACTCTTTACGGCGAGCAGGACTTCGCGGAGCTGCCCCTACCCGACGCTCTGCACCCGGACGCCGAGACCCACCTGCGCGTGGGTGAGCGCTTCGCGCGCCTGGCGTTCGGTGCGGGCGGTGCGTTCGGGAACGGGTAGCCAGTCTGGCTCGGCACGGCGCACGCCGGCCGAACCAGACTCGCGCGAAGCGATCAGTAGCCGGAAACCCCTCCGGTGCCGTTCGCCGTGGTCGCCGGCGCGGACCCGCCCGGGGTGACGACCAGCGCGTGCCACGTGCCCAACACGCCGTCGCCCTTCGTCTGTCCGGGGGCGGTGTCCTGGGCGTAGGTGTAAACAGGCTTCCCGTTGAAGGTCTCCTGCTCGATCCCGTCGGAGCGGGTGAACGTGGCGAGCTGCCCGGGCAGGCTCACCCCGTTCGCGGGCTGTGCCGGGCCGGTGATCGGCGGCCAGAGCGACTTGCACCCGCTGTCGGTGCACGCCGACATGCCGGGCTTGTCCTCGTCGAACGTGTAGAGCGTGAAGCCCTTGGCGTTCACGAGAACTGTCCCGAGCGACGTGTTCGCCTCACCCACCGTCGTGAGCGCGGCTGCCGAGGAGGCGGGCGCCTGAGCGCCGGCCGGCGGGGGCGCCGAGGCGGCCATGCCGCCGCTCCCGCACGCCGCCAGCACGGCCATCGCCGCGGCCGCGCTGCCCGCCATCGCGAGAATCCTGAGGTTCTTCACGTTTCCACCCTTCTCCTTCGCGATTCCCCCACACCCGGAATCACGTAGGGTCCCGGTTCCGGGTTCGACCGAAACCCCTTGCCGCGACGCGGATCACACCGACCCGTCCACTGTGGACGTATGAGGGTGAACTGGGTCACCACGGTGAAAAGAAGAGGACGCCGGTTTCGGGTGACCGGCCGGAACGTTCCCGGCGAAAGCGATGTATTCGCCCGCGAAGGAAGGAATCTACAGCGGGTCGAGGCCCGTGATCTTCCACGAGCCGTCCACTCGGTGGGCGGTGACGGCCAGCTGTGCGACCGAGGACTGCGGGGCGCCGCCGCCCGGGAGGATTGTTTGCTGGTCGAGGAAGAGCAGCAGGGTGGCGTCGTCGCCGTGGAGGGTGCGGACGCCGGCGGAGCGGACGGTGGTGGTGCGGATCAGCTTGCCGGCGGTGGCGCGTTGGGTCGCGGCGGCGAACTGGGCGTCGTACTGGCCGACGGCGGGTCCGCTGAGCACCGAGGCGGCGGCGCGCGAGGTGCGGTCGAGGTTGGTGTAGTCGTAGGAAAACAGGGCCTTCACGGCGGCGCTCACCTGGTCGCGGACCTGGGTGGTGGTGGTCTGGTCGACCAGGGCGTCGTCGTCGCGGGGTTGCAGGGCCGAGGCCTGCACGGCGAACCACGCCGCGCAGGCTAGGGCGACCACCGTCACGGCGATCGGCCGGCGTTTCACGAGCCCACCGCCTGGACGCCGGCGACTTTCCACGTGTCGCCGTCGCGGGCGAAGTCGACGGTGAGGCGCGCCTGTTTCGGCACGGGGGCGCCGCCGGCGGTGCTCACGCGGACGTCGAGCACGGCGATGACGCGGGCCGTGCCGGCGGTCGGGTCGAGGTCGGTGACGGCGGCCTGCAGGAGTGCGGCCGTCGAGACGGTCTTGGTGCTCGTCGCGCGGTCGAGTTGCAGCTGGCGGTCGCCGGCGAGGGTGGCGCCGTACTGGCCGGTGGTGGCGGCGATCCAACGGTCCACGTCCGCGCCGCCGGTGTGGTAGTCGATCGTGTTGAGGGCGACCAGGTCCGTGGTCGCCGCGGCGAGCACGGCGTCGCGGGCGCGGCCGCGGGCCAGGTCGTCGTCGTGGGCCGCGTGCCACCAGGACCAGCCGAACCAGGCGGCCGCGAGGACGGCGAGCACCGGCACGACCAGCAGCGCCTTCATCACGAGCCGCCCAGCAACGCCCCGAGGCCGCCGGCCGGCGGCGTGAGCAGGCCGAGCAGACCCGGCAGCTGGTTCGCGTCCGGGGTGGTCGACGGCGCCGATTCCTTCGGTGCGGCCGGGATCGCGGGCGGCTTGCCCGCGTACGGCGCGTTCTGCGCCCCACGCACCTCGACGGGGCTGCCCGGCGGCTCGGCGCAGTAGGCGTTCACGTTCACCGGCGCTTCGGTGGTGTCGTTGGCCGGACGCTGCTTCGTGCCCTCGTAGCCCTTCGTGCACGACACCGGGTCGAAGAAGTTGAACACCACACCGAGGTGCCCGGTGCCGTCCGGCGAAGTCGACGGCGAGAACGCCGAGATCACCGGATAAGCGACCAGCAGCTCCTCGATCGCGTCGGTGCGCGCGGACGTGATCTGGGCCGTGGTCAGGGAGTTCGCGAAGATCACGCCCAGGTCGGAACCCGAGGTGGCGAGCACGTCGCTGATCTGGCGGCTCAGCTGCGGCGCCTGGTCGATCACCGTGCGCAGGTCCGGGTCCGACGACTTCAGCTGCGCCGCGATCGTCTTCAGCCCGCCCGCGAAGTCGGTGATGTTCTGCGCCTGCCGTTCCTGCGTGGCGAACACTGTGCGCGAGTTCGCCAGCAGCCCACGTGTCTGCGGGATGTACTGCGCGGCCTTAGCGGTGAGCGAACCCGTGCTGTCCAACAGCTTCTGCAGCTGCGGCCCGGTGCCGGCGAACGCGTCGTAGCTCTCGTCGACGACGGTCTTGAGCGAGTCCGGGTGCACGCTCGCCACGAGATCGTCCAAATGCGACAGCACGGAGTCCGGCGACGCGGGCAGCGACGTGCGGTCCTGCGTGATCACCGAACCGTCGTGCAGGTACGGGCCCGTCTCACGGTCGGGCAGCAGGTCCACGAACTGCTCGCCCACCGCCGAGCGGTTCGCCACCTGCGCGTGGAGGTCGTCGGGGATGTCCGGGCCGCCCGAGTCGAGGTCGAGGTGCACGTCGAGGCCGTGGCCGGTGAGCGTCATGGCCGACACGCGCCCGACGGTCACACCGCGGTAGGCGACCTCGGAGTTCACGAAGATGCCGCCGGAATCGGCCAGCTGCAAGGTGACCTGGTAGCCGCGCGAGCCGAAGAGCCGGTCGAGGCCCGCGTACTTGCCGCCCGCGTAGACCACCGACACCACGGCGATCACCACGAACGCGATGAGCTGGATCCGCGTCTTGCGCGAGGTCATCCCGCACCTCCCCCGAGCGGGCCGCCCAGCAGACCACCGAGCAGCCCGCCCGGCCCGGCCTGGTTCTTCGCCGGCGGAGCGGTCGTCGGCAATGGCAGGGGCAGCGCCGGCGTGGCCGCACCCGTACCCGGCGGCGAAGTCAGCCCGGAAATCTGGATCGGCGGCTGCGAGGAGTTGGTGAAGTTCTGCAGCAGCTTGTCGAGATCGAGGTTCACGGTCGCGTCGACGTTGGCGTAGTCACCCTTGATCGTGTTGCCCGCGTAGTCCGGGAACGGGTAGGTGAGCAGGATCTGCAACGCGTTCGGCAGGTCCTGGCCCGCCTCGCCGAGCTTCTGCAACGTCGGCTGCAGCGCCTTGAGGTTCGCCACGAGCTGGTCGCGGCTGCGGTTCACGGTGTCCACCGCGACGCCGGAAAGCTTGTTCAGCGCGTTCAGCATCCCCACGAGCTGGTCGCGCTGGTCGGCCACGATCTTCAGGCCCGGCGCCAGGTTGTCCAGCGCGGTCTTGATGTTCTGCTGCTGCCCGGCGAGCGTGTGCGAGAGCTTGTCCAGCCCGTCGATCGCGCGCAGGATCTCACCCTTGTGCCCGTCGAGCTGCGTGGCGAGATCGTCCACTCGCGACAGCAGCGCGCGCATCTCGGGTTCGTTGCCGGACAACGCGTCGTTGAGCTCGTGGCTGATGTCCTGCAGCTGGCCGAGACCGCCGCCGTTGAGGAGCAGCGAAAGCGCGCCGAGGACCTCTTCGACCTCGGGGTTGCGGTTGGTGCGCCCGAGCGGGATCTGCGCGCCGTCGGCGAGGTGACCGGCGGGCTTCTCGGCGGTCGGCTGCCCCAGCTCGACGAACTTCTCGCCCAGCAGGCTCGACTGGCGCAGCTCGGCGCGCGCGTTGGCGGGCAGCTGCACGTCACCGTTCACGGTCATGGCAACGAGCGCCGAGCGCGTGTCGGGCGTCAGCGTGATCTTGTCGACCCGGCCCACGGCCACGTCGTCGACCTTCACGCTCGCCTGCGGCACGAGGTCGAGCACGTCGGTGAACAGCGCCGTCACGTGGTACGGGTGGTCGCCGAGATCGGGCCCACCCGGCAGCGGCGTCGAGTACAGGCCGTTGAAGCCGCCGTCGCTGCACCCGGCGAGCACGAGCACGCCGGCGAGCACCCCGGCCAGGCGCCGCCGCTTCACTTGCCACCGCCGGAAAGCTGCGTCATCACGTCCACGAGCGGGAGCGGCAACGGGGGCAGCTGGCCGTTCTGCAGCGAGTTGAGCACCTGCGGCACGGTCGGCAGCTTCAGCGCTCCGTCGAGGACCGGTGCCAGCTGCTTGCAGATGTCGGTCAGCGTCGTGGGCACACCCTTCGGGGTGCCCGCAGCGAGGATCCGGCAGACGGTGAGGATCGGCGGGTTGGTGATCTCGTTGAGGTTGTCGCGCACGGCGATGGTGCCGGAGGCGGCATCGTAGGAGTTGATGAAGTTCGTGGCCCCGGTCGGCGCGATGTCGAGCACCTCGGCGAGCGCGGCCCGCTGGTCCACGAGCACGCCCGTGAGCGAGGCCAGCTTGTCCACATTGGACTCCAGTCCGGCCTTGTTGTCGGCCACGAACTGTTTCACGTCACCGAGCGAGGAGGCCAGGGAGCTCAGCGCGGCACCGACGTCGGCCGAGTCGTCGGCGAGGAACCCGCTGACGTCGGCGACGCGTTGGTAGAACTCGTTGAGCTGGCTGTCGCTCTGAGCGAGGGCGTCCGTGAAGGAGTTCAGGTTCTGGACGGTGGCGAACAGGTCGTCCTTGGAGTCGTCCAGCGTGCCCGCGAGGTCGGCGAGACGGCCGACGGTGGAGTTGAGGTCGGCGCCGTTGCCCTTGAGGTTGGCGGCCGCGGTGTCGAGGACGTCGGACAGGGCGCCGTTCTTGTTGGCACCGTTGGGACCCAGCGCGGTGGAGAGCTTGTCGAGGCTCGCGTAGAGGTCGTCGAGCTCCACCGGCGTGGCCGTCTTGTCGCGGGCGAGGACGGTGCCGCTGGCGAGCGTCGGGCCACTGTCGTAGGCCGGGGTCAGCTGCACGTAGCGGTCGCTGACCAGGCTCGGGGCGACCACCACGGCGCCGACATCGACGGGGATCGGCACGTCGTCGTTCACGCGCATGTCCACGCGCACGGCCTGCCCGTCCGGCGTCACGGCGGTGACCTCGCCGACCGGCACGCCGAGTACACGAACCGAAGATCCGGCGTAGAGGCCGACGGTCTTGCCGAAGTAGGCCGACAGCGTGGTGCCGCTGCTCGTGCGGAAGACCAGCCACAATCCGGCTGTCAGCAGTAGCGCCAAGACGCAGGCGAAACCCAGCCACGTCACCAGGCTCCGCTGAGTCTTCGTTTCGATCGTCACCGTCCACCCACCCCCTGGTTCGGCGCCGCGATGGGCGGGGTGCAGCCCTCGGGGTTGATCGACAGCCCACCCGCCGTGATCGTCGGCGGCAGCAGCCCGCACAGGTAGCCCTCGAACCAGCGCCCGTTGCCCGTCGCGTTGGCGCCGACGCGCGCGAACGGCGCCATCAGCGCCAGGCCGCGGTCGAGGTTGCCCTGGTTGCGCTGCAGCACGTCGGTCACCTTCCCCAGCGCGTCGAGCGTCGGCTTCAGCTGCGTGCGGTTGTCGGCGACGAGGCCGGACAGCTGCTGCGAGATCTGCTGTGTGCCCTTGAGCAACGCGCTGATCTGGTCCCGGCGGTTCTGCAGCTCGGTCAGCAGCAGGTTGCCGTCGCTGATCACCTGCTGCAGCTGCGTGTTGCGGTCCGAGAGCGTCTTGGAGATCGCGCTCGTGTTGGCCAGCAGCGTGTGCAGGTCGTCGTCGCGCGAGGACACCGTCTTCGACAGCGCGGACAGGCCCGAAAGCGTGTCCTTGAGGTACTGCGGGCTGTCCTTGAGCGAATCCGAGAGCGCGGTGAAGCTGTCGGCGAGCTGCTTCGTGTCGATGTCGCCGACGGTCGTGGACAACTCGTCGAACGCGTCCTGCAGCTGGAACGGCGTACGTGTGCGCTGCAGCGGGATCGTGTCACCCGGGCTCTGCGTGCCGGCGCCCTTCGGGTCGAGCGCGAGGTACTTCTCCCCCAGCAGCGTCTTGATCTCGATCGACGCGGTGGACGCGTCGCCCACGCGCACGCCCTTCACCCGGAACTTCACCAGCACCTGCTTGTGCGCCAGCTCCACCGAGGTCACCTGGCCCACCTTCACGCCGGCGACCTCCACCTCGTTGTCCGGCGCGAGCCCGGCGGCCTCGCCGAAGTACGCGGAGTACGTGGTGCCGTTGCCGAACATCGGGATGCTGTCGGAGAAGTAGGCCACGGCGGTCACGAGCAGGATCAGCACCAGCGTCACTCCACCGACCGCCGCCTGGTTGCGTTCCTTGAGCCGCTTCACGGGCCGCACCTCGCCGCGCGCTGGGTGGCCGGCAAGGGAACGATCGGCAGCGTCACGTCCAGCGACGAAATCCCGATCGTGCCTTCGATCCCGCACAGGTAGTAGTTGAACCAGCTGCCGTAGCTCAGCGTGCGCGTGAACTTCTCCAGGTTGCCCGGCAGCACCTGCAGCAGGTGGTCGAGCAGCTGGTCGGAGTCGGCGAGGTTGTTCGACAGCGCGCCGAGCTGCTTCACGTCGTCCTGCACGGCCGGGCGCGCGTCGGCGAGCAGACCCGAGGTCGTCTCGGTCAGCTCGCCCAGCGCGCCCACGGCGTCGCCGATCGGCTTGCGCTGCTCGGCCAGGCCGCTCACGAGCCGCTGCGTCTGGTCGATGAGATCACCCAGCTGCGGGCCACGCGAGTTCACCGTGGTCAGGACCTGGTTGAGGTTGTCGATGACCTGGCCGATCACCTGGTCCTTGCCGGCGATCGACGTCGTGATCGACGCGGTGTGGGCCAGCAGGCTCGTGATCGTGCCACCCTCGCCCTGGAAGACCTGGATGATCTCGGCCGAGAGCTGGTTGACCTCTTTCGGGTCCAGCGCCTGGAACAGCGGCTTGAACCCGTTGAACAGCACGGTGAGGTTCAGGGCGGGTTTGGTGCGCTCGGGCGGGATCGTCGCGCCGTCGGCCAGCGTGCCGCCGCCGGTGACGTCGGTGCCGAGCGCGAGGTAGCGCTGGCCGACGAGGTTGCGATACTTGATCGTCGCGGTCGTGAGCGCAGGCAGTTTGTATTGGGCGTCGACGGCGAAACGCACGTTGGCTAGATTCTGGGCTCCGTTCTGGTCGCCCTGCTGCACGTCGATCGAGTCGACCTGCCCCACCTTCACGCCGGAGATGCGCACGTCGTCGCCCGGCTGCAGGCCCGACGCGTCGGTGAACTTCGCGGCGAAGCCCGCCGTGGTGCCGAAGTTCGTGTTCGCGATGGTGGCCGCGAGGATGCCGGTGAGCAGCACGGTGACGGCGGCGAAGATCAGGATCTTCACCAGCGCGGGGACGAAGGACCTCACTTGAGCTCCACCTCCGCTCCGCGGTAGAGCGGCCCGACGAGCAGGCCGGCCCAGCCGGGCACCTGGTCCGGTGTGGTCTTCATCGCCGACGAGGCCAGCAGGTCGATCAGCTCCTGCTCGTCGGTGGACCCGAAGATCGAGGGCGCACCACCCGACTCGCCGCCGCCGCCGTTGCCCTTACCCGCGACGGTGTTCGACGTGATCGCGCCCGAGGTGATCTCGCCCGGCAGCGACTCGGCCGGGCTGTGCGGCGGCGCGGGTTTCGCGGAGCCGTCCTTGACCGCGCCGTCCGGCGGGTACTGCGGCCAGAACCCGGGTTTCGGGACCTGCGGGTAACAGCGGGGGCCGCGCTTGTCGTCGTACTTGGGCTCGTCGACGCCCGGCAGGTACTTGCCGCGGCTGGCGCTGAACTCGATCGTCACGCGGCTCACCTCGGGGTGGGCCGTGCCCTTGCCGAACGCCAGCTCCGCCTCCGGCACCGAAGCGGCGAGCTGCTTGAGCAGGCACGGGTACTCGGGCGCGTACTTCGCGAGCACGTCGAGCGTCGGCTGCACGGCCGTGGTGAGCCGGATCAGGTTGTCCTTGTTGACGTCCAGGAAGCTCGTGAGGTCGGCCGACGCCGCCGAGACCGAGGCGTACACATCGGACAGTCCCTGGCGTTTCTCCACAATGGTCCGAGTCGTCGTGGTGAGGTCGGCCAACGCGTCGAGCAGGTCGGGCGCGGCCTTGTCGTAGGTGCCCGAAACGTTGGCCAGGCCCGTGATGTCGGCCTTGAGGTCGGGCAGCGACGGGTTCAGCTGCCCGAGGTAGTCCGACAGGTTCACGAGCGTCTGGCCGAGCTGCTTGCCGCGGCCGTCGAGCGCGCTCGACACGGCGCTGAGCGTGCTGGAGAGCTTCTCCGGTTGCACCGCCTGCAGCAGCGGCATCACGTCGTCGAGCACCTGTTCCAGCTCGATCGCCGTGCTGCTGCGGTCCTGCGGGATCACGTCGCCGGCTTCGATGTGCGCGGCGGGCTTTTCGGGTAGCTGCAACGCGACGTAGCGCTCGCCGAAGAGCGTCTTGGGCAGCAGCCTCGCTGACACGTTGCTGGGGATCTCGTCGATCTTGTCCGGCTGCAGCGCGAGTTCCAGCTCCGCGTGGCCGCCCTTTGCCGTGACCGAACGGATTTCGCCCACGAGCAGGCCGCGCACCTTCACGTCGCCGCCCGTGCGCAGCTGGCTGCCGACGTGGTCGGTCTCCAGCTTCACGAGCGTGACGGGCGTGAAGACCTTCTTGTAGATCGCGATCGTCGTCGTGAAGAACAGCGCCGCGACGACGAGGAAGACCAGCCCCAGCACCTGGTACCGGAGCCGCTTCAGCGTTTCGCGCCGCGTGCTCATCCGGAGATCCGCACGGTGGTGTTGGCGCCCCAGATCGCGAGGCTGAGGAAGAAGTCGAGCACCGAGATCAGCACGATCGACGTGCGCACCGCGCGGCCCACCGCCACGCCGACGCCGGCCGGGCCACCGTCGGCGGCGTAGCCGTAGTAGCAATGGGACAGGATCACGATCACGCTGAACACGATCACCTTGGCGAACGACCACAACACGTCTTCAGGGGGCAGGAACAGCGTGAAGTAGTGGTCGTAGGTGCCGGCCGACTGGCCGTAGAGCCAGATCGTGATCTGCCGCGACGCGAGGTAGGACGACAGCAGGCCGATCGCGTACAGCGGGATCACCGCGGTGACGCCGGCGAGCACCCGCGTCGTCACGAGGTAGGGCATGCTCGGCACGGCCATCACCTCGAGTGCGTCGATCTCCTCCGAGATCCGCATCGCGCCCAGCTGCGCGGTGAAGCCGCAGCCGACCGTCGCCGACAGCGCGAGCCCGGCCGAGAGCGGCGCGACCTCCCGCGTGTTGAAGTAGGCGGAGATGAAGCCGGTGAGCGCGGCGGTGCCGAGCTGGTTGAGCGCGGAGTAGCCCTGCAGGCCCACGATGAGACCGGTGAACAGCGTCATGCCGATCATCACGCCGAGCGTCCCGCCGATCACCGCGAGCCCGCCCGTGCCGAAGCAGACTTCGGTGAGCAGCCGGCGGGTCTCGTGGCCGTAGCGGCGGATCGTGCGCGGCGACCAGGCGAGCGCGCGGCCGTAGAACGACAGCTGGCGCCCGAGGCCTTCCAGGCTCGCGCCCGGACGCGCGATGATCTCGAGTGTCCGGTCGGACAGCGCGGGGGCCTCGATCGGTTCGGCGGTCACGTCACAGCGCCTTCGGCGGCACGATCTTGAGGTAGATCGCGGTGAGCACGACGTTGATGAGGAACAGCAACAGGAACGTGATCACCACGGCCTGGTTCACCGCGTCGCCCACGCCCTTCGGCCCGCCCGCGGGGTTCAGGCCGCGGAAGGCCGCGACCACGCCGGCGACGAAGCCGTAGAGGAACGCCTTGATCTCGCTGATCCACAGGTCCGGCACCTGGGCCAGCGCGTTGAAGCTGGCCAGGTACGCACCGGGCGTGCCGCCCTGGAGCACGACGTTGAAGAAGTAGCCGCCGAGCACCCCGACCACGCTGACCAGGCCGTTGAGCAGCACGGACACCACGATCGCGGCGAGCACGCGCGGCACGACGATGCGCTGGATCGGGTTGACGCCGAGCACTTCCATGGCGTCGATCTCTTCCCGGATCTTGCGCGCGCCGATGTCGGCACAGACCGCACTGCCGCCCGCGCCGGCCACCAGCAGCGCCGTGATCAGGGGGGCGGCTTGCTGCACGATCGCGAGCGCGCTCGCGGCACCCGTGAACGACTGCGCGCCGATCTGCGTGGTCAGCGACCCCAGCTGGAGCGCGATCACGGCCCCGAACGGGATGGCGACCAGCGCCGTCGGCAGGATCGTGACACTCGCGAAGAACCAGCACTGCTGGATCCACTCGCGGAACTGGAACGGACGCCGGAAGATCGCCCGCAGCACCTCCCAGGACAGCGTGGCGAGCCGGCCGACCTGGGTCAGCGCCGCGGTGCCCGGGAGGGTGATCGAGCCGCTCTCGCTCACCACACCTCCCAGTAGTCACCCCCGAGTCTTGTCCATACCTCCCGCCCGATTTCCGTTAGCGGTGTTCACTGCTCGCTCTCAGTCGCGTGGATCACAGCTTCAACGCGTGAGTCGCCGTAGCTCCCCCATCCGCTACGAACTCGCTCCCGGTGCAGTACGAGCTCTCGTCGCTCGCGAGGAACACCAGCAGCGGCGCGATCTCGTCGGCCCGCCCCACCCGGCCGAGCGCCACCTTCTTGCCGACCCACGACACGTCGACGTCGGCGCCGGCGGCTTCGGAAACCATCTTCGTGTCGATCATGCCGGGATGGACGGAGTTCACCCGGATGCCGTGCGCGCCCAGCTCCAGCGCGGCGACCTTGGTCATCCCGCGGATCGCGAACTTGCTCGCGGTGTAGGCGACGAGGAACGGCATGCCGGCAAGTCCCTCCACAGAGGACACGTTGACGATGGAGCCGCCACCGGCCCCGGTCATCGGTTCAACGACCGACCGCATCCCGAGAAACGCCCCGGTCTGGTTCACACGCACCACGCGTTCGTAGTCGGCCAGTGTGGTGCTCTTCAGCTCGGCGAAATGCAGGACGCCGGCGTTGTTCACGAGCACCGTCGGCGGCCCGAACTCGGCGACGGTCCGCTCGATCGCGGCCGTCCAGCCGTCCTCGTCGCCCACGTCGAGGTGCTGGAACACCGCGGCGTCGCCGAGGTCGGCGGCGAGCTGCTTGCCCTCGGCGTCGAGCACGTCGGCGATGACCACGCGGGCGCCCTCGGCCACGAACGCGCGCGCGGCCGCCGCGCCCTGGCCGCGGGCGGCGCCGGTGACGAGGGCGACGCGGCCGTCGAGCCGGCCCACTACATCAGCTCCTCGCCGAGCGGCATGAGCACGGTCTTGAGCTCGGTGTAGGCCTCGAACGCCGACAGCCCGCCCTCGCGCCCGAGACCCGACTGCTTGAACCCGCCGAAGGGCAGGTGCGGCTCGACCTGGAAGCCGTTGACGCCGATGGTGCCGGCGCGCAACCGCCGGGCCACGCGGAACGCGCGGGCGGAGTCGGCGGTGAAGAGGCCGGCGCCGAGGCCGTACTCGGTGTCGTTGGCGAGCGCGATCGCCTCCTCTTCCGAGCCGAAGGGGACGACGGCCAGGACGGGGCCGAAGATCTCTTCCTGCGCGATCGTGGCGTGGTTGTCCACGTCGGCGAAGATCGTCGGGGCCACGAAGTTGCCGCCCGCGTAGTCGCCGTCGAGCCGTTCGCCGCCGGTGACGAGCCGGCCTTCCGCCTTGCCCTTCTCGATGTAGCCGAGGACGCGTTCGAGCTGGCGGCCGTTCACGAGCGGGCACGAGATCACCGCCGGGTCGAACGGGTCGCCGTAGGTCACGGCCGCGGCCATGCCCTGCGCGGCGGCGAGGAACTCGTCGTAGACGCCGCGGTGCACCAGCGCGCGGGTGTTGGCCACGCACGCCTGGCCGGACAGGCCCATGGTGACCGCGCCCATCGTCGTCATCGCGGCGAGGCCGACGTTGGGCGCGTCGGGGAACACGATGGCAGGGCTCTTGCCGCCGAGCTCCAGCGACACGCGCTTGAGCGTGCCCGCCGACGCCTCGACGATGCGTTTGCCCACCGCGCGGCTGCCGGTGAAACTCACTTTGTCGACATCCGGGTGCGTGATGAGCCGCTCGCCCGTCGGGTCGCCGGGGCCGGTCACGAGGTTGAGCACGCCCGCGGGCAGGCCGGCCTCGGCGAGCAGCTCGACCATGCGGATCACGGCGAACGACGCGTACTCCGAAGCCTTGAGCACCACTGTGCAGCCCGCGCCGAGCGCCGGGGCCACCTTCTGCGCGAAGAGCAGGAAGGGCGCGTTCCACGGCAGGATCGCCCCGACCACGCCGATCGGCTCGCGGAAGGTCATCGCCAGGTGGTCGCCGCCCTGGTACGGCGGCAGCGTCTGGCCGCCCGCCTTGTCGACCCAGCCGGCGTGGTGGGTGAACACGTCGGCCGCGGCGGCCACCGACGTCGCGTAGATCGCGCCGAAGGACAGCGGCACGCTGTTGTCCAGGGCCTGCAGCGCGCGCAGCTCGTCGGCGTGGGCGCGCAGCAGCTCGGCGTACTTGAGCAGCACGGCGATGCGGGTGCTCGCGCGCGAGGTGCCCCACGTCGCGAACGCCGCGCGGGCGGCGGCCACGGCGTCGTCGACGTCGGCGGGACCGGCCACGGCGAACTCGCCGATCTCCTCACTCGTGGCGGGATGCAGGTGGGTCCACGTCGCGCCGTCGCGCGCGGGCGTCCACTCGCCGCCGATGAACAGCTGTCCGGCCTTGAGCCCGGCTTCGTCGCAGTGGGGTAACACGGTGAGCGTCATGAGGTCTCCCGGGAGGTCAGGGCAGGGTGAGCAGCTCGGTGGCGGCGAACATCCGCTCCGGGTCGCGGCCGGCGAAGTGCGCGCCGACCGTCTCCGCCAGCTCGGCGGGGGTCCACGTGCCGTTCGCGGTGTCGAAGCGCTGCTCGACCGACGATGGACGGAGCAGCGCGACCATTCCGCCGTGGACCACGAAAACCTGGCCGTTGACGTGCTCGGCGGCGGGCGAGGCGAGGAAGGCTACGAACGGGGCGACGTGTTCGACCGACAGCGGATCGAGGCCGGTTTCGGGCGCGTCGCCGAAAACATCGGCCGTCATCGCCGTGCGGGCGCGGGGGCAGATCGTGTTGGCGCGCACGCCGTACTTCGCGAGCCCGCGCGCGGCGGACACGGTGAGCGCGGCGATGCCGGCTTTCGCCGCGGAGTAGTTGGGCTGGCCGGGTGAGCCGACGAGGAAGGCCTCGGACGCGGTGTTGACCAGCCGTCCGTAGACCGGCTTTCCGTCCACTTTCGAGTGTTCCCGCCAATGCCGTGCGGCGGCGCGGGAGAGCAGGAAGTGGCCGCGCAGGTGGACGGCGATGACCTGGTCCCATTCGGCGTCGGTCATCGAGAACAGCATGCGGTCGCGCAGCACGCCGGCGTTGTTGACCACGATGTCGAGGCCACCGAAGTGGTCCACGGCGGCGGTGAGCAGCTCCTGCGCGGTCGCGGTTTCGGAAACGTCACCCGCCACCGCGAGCGCTTTGCCGCCGCCCGCCTCGATTTCCTCGACGGTCGCGCGGGCTTCGGTGACGTCGTTGACCACCACCGCCGCGCCTTCCCGGGCCAGCGCGAGCGCCTCGGCCCGGCCGAGCCCGGCGGCGGCCCCGGTGACGATGGCGACCTTGGCGTCGAGGCTCACGCCAGCGTCACCACCTGGCGGATCACGTCGGTGCTGCCTTCGCGCAGCAGGCCGAGGCCGTCGTTGAGATCGGCGAAGGTGAGGCGACGCGAGATCATGCCGTCGAGGTCGAGCAGGCCCGCGCGCCAGAACCTCAGCATGGTGGCGGTGTCGCGGTGCACGTGCGAAGAACCGTAGAACGAACCGAGGATCTTCTTGTCGTGCAAGAAGAGTTCCTGCGCACTGAACGACACCATCGCGTCGCCCCGCCCGGCGCCGACGACCACCACTGCACCCCCGCGGCGGGCGGCGTCCCAGCCGGCGCGGATGGTGGCGGGCGCACCGACCACGTCGAACGCGTAGTCGAACCCCTCGCCGCCGGTCAGCTCGCCCTTCAGCTGGTCGAGGTTCTCCGGCGTCACGGCGTGGGTGGCACCGAAGCGTCGGGCGACGGAATGCTTGCCCTCCACCGGATCCACGGCGACGATCGTGGCCGCGCCGGCGATGCGCGCGCCCTGGATCACGGAGATCCCGACGCCGCCGCAGCCGAAGACGACCACTGTGGAGCCCGGCTCCACCTTCGCGGTGTTGAGCACCGAGCCCACTCCGGTGAGCACACCGCACGCGATGAGTGCGGCCGTCTCGAACGGCACGTCGGCGTCGACCTTGATCGCACCCGACGAGGGCACCACGACCTCGTCGGCGAACGTGCCGAGCCCCGCGTAGCCGAACAACGGCGTGTCGCCCAGACGGAACCGCGGCGTGGTGAACGCGGCGATCGCGTGCACGGCGCAGAGGTTCGGCTGACCGCGCAGGCAGTTGGCGCACGAACCGCACGGCGGCACGAACGACACGGTGACGTGGTCACCCGGCTGCAAGCGTGTGACCGCGGAGCCGACTTCGAGGACTTCGCCCGAACCCTCGTGGCCGACGACGCCGGGCGCGAGCGCCGGCAGCGTGCCGTCCATCGCGGAGAGGTCGCTGTGGCAGATTCCCGACGCCCGCACCCGGATCCGGACCTCGTCCGGCCCCGGATCGACGGTGGTGACGTCGTCCCGCAGCTCCAGCTTGTCGTCGCCGATCGCGTTCAGTACGGCTGCTCTCACCGCGAGCCTCCTCGTCGAAGCCTGCCTTGGTGCCCCAGACTAGAATCTGTTCTCGTTTCAGGCAAGGCTCGCGACGCCTTCCTTCTTGCTGGTCCGACTGCTACAAATAGAACAAGTTCTATACAACCGGCGGCGAGGTGAGCGGTGCGGATCGACGACACGGACGCCCAGCGTGAGCTGGCGGCCCAGCTCCGGGAGTACTTCGCCGAGCTGATGACGCCGGCCCGCCGGGAGAGCCTCGCCGCGGGCGGCGGCGAGTACGGCGATGGGTTGGCATACAAGGAGATCGTGCGCCGGCTGGGCAAGGACGGGTGGCTCGCGCTGGGCTGGCCGCGGGAGTACGGCGGACAGGCGCGCTCGATGCTCGACCAGCTCGTGTTCACCGACGAGGCGGCGGCCGCGGGCGTGCCCGTGCCGTTCCTGACGGTGAACACGATCGGGCCCACCATCATGCGCTACGGCACCGAAGACCAGAAGGCGTTCTACCTGCCGCGCATCGCCGCCGGCGAGCTGCACTTCTCCATCGGCTACTCCGAACCGGGCGCGGGTACGGACCTCGCGTCGCTGCGCACGCGCGCGGTGCGCGACGGCGACGAGTACGTGATCACCGGCCAGAAGATGTGGACCAGCCTCATCGAGTACGCCGACTACGTGTGGCTCGCCGCGCGCACCGACCCGGAGGCGCCCAAGCACAAGGGCCTGTCGATGCTCGTCGTGCCGACGTCGGCGCCCGGCTTCTCCTGGACGAAGGTCCACACGGTCGCGGGCCCCGGCACCAGCGCCACCTACTACGACGGGGTGCGCGTGCCCGTGACCGCGCGCGTCGCCGACGAGAACGCGGGCTGGCCGCTGATCACCAACCAGCTCAACCACGAGCGTGTCGCACTGACCTCGGCCGCGCCGATGCGCACGGCCCTGCGCGACGTCATCGAGTGGGCGCGCACCGCCGTCACCCCCGAGGGCACGCCGCTGCTCGACGCCGAGTGGGTGCGGCTGAACCTCGCCCGCGTGCACACCCGCGCGGAGTACCTGAAGCTGCGCAACTGGCAGATCGCGTGCGCCGCGGCGCAACGCGAGCTCGGGCCGGCCGAGGCGTCGGCGACGAAGGTGTTCGGCACGGAGTCCGCGATCGAGGCCTACCGGCTGCTGATGGAGGTGCTCGGCGCGGCCGCCGTCGTCCGCAAGGGCTCGCCGGGCGCGGTGCTGGCCGGCCGCATCGAACGGCTGCACCGCTCCGCCCTCATCCTCACCTTCGGCGGCGGGACGAACGAGGTGCAGCGCGACATCGTCGCCGCGGCCGCGCTCGGCCAGCCCGTGACGCGTTAGGAGCACCGCCGTGGACTTCTCCCCCACCGAGGCGCAGCAGGACCTGGCCGCGCTGACCCGCCGCCTCCTCGCCGACCACGTGACACCGGAAACGCTGGGACCGCACGGTTCCGGGGGCTTCGACGCGCCACTGTGGACGCGGTTGGCGCAGTCGGGTGTGCTCGACGCGGCCCTGCCCGCGGCCGTCGGTGGTGGCGGGTTCGGGTTGCTGGAACAGTGCTCGGTGCTGATCGAGGTCGGCCGGGCCGTGGCGCCGCTGCCGTATCTCTCCTCCGTGGTGCAGGCGGGCTCGGTGCTGGCCGAGCTGGGCCGGCCGGAGCTGGTGGAGCGCTGGCTCCTGCCGGTGTCACGCGGTTCCGCGGTGCTGGCGGTCGCGGGCGGTTTCACCGAGACCGGCGGACGGCTCAGTGGTACGCAGACCGCGGTGCCGTTCGCGGCGTTCGCCGACGCGGTGCTGGCCGAGACTCCCGGCGGGGTTTTCCTGGTGGAACGCGACGCCCCCGGCGTCTCCATCGCCGCGCAGCAGACGATCGACCACGCCGACGCGGGCCTGGTCCGGCTCGACGACGCCCCCGGCACGCCCCTCGGCGACGTCGGCCGAGCGTTGCGGCAACGCGGCGCGGTGGGGTTGTGCGCGCAGCAGCTGGGTGTCGTCGAGCGCGCCCTGGAGCTGACGGCGGCCCACACGCGTGAACGCGAGCAGTTCGGCCACGTCCTCGGCGGTTTCCAGGCCGTACGCCAGCGGCTCGCCGACGCGTACCTCGACGTCGAAGCCGTGCGGCTCACGCTGTGGCAGGCCGCGTGGCGCCTGTCCGAAGGCCTGCCCGCCGACGCCGAGATCGCCACCGCGAAGTACTGGGCCGCCGAAGCCGGCCACCGCGTCGCCCACACCGCGGTGCACCTGCACGGCGGCGTCGGCATCGACGTCTCCCACCCGCTGCACCGCTACTTCGCGGCGGCCAAACGCCTCGAGTTCACCGGCGGCGGCGCCACCGCGCAGCTGCTCACTCTGGGCGGGCTGCTGACAGCTTCGCCGGATCGGTGACCACGGTCAGCTCCGTGATCCGCCCGTCGACGACCGTGAACGCCAGCAGCGCCACCACCGTGCCGTCCTCGTCGAGGGACACGACACCGGGGCGCCCGGCCACGAGCACGTCCCGGCCCGTGGCGGCCAGGCCGCCGGACAACCGAGCGCCGCTCGCGACCTTGGTGGCGCCGAGGACCACGACCACGCCGTCCGGGGTTTCGGAGGTGAGCCGCACGTCGGGGTCGAGCACCCGCAGCAGCCCGGTGAAGTCGCCGTCGCGAGCCGCCGCCAGGAAGGCCCGGACCACCTCGCGCTGCTCTCGTCCGGCTGAGGGCCGCTCGGATTCCCGCACCTTCCGCCGCGCGCGGCTGGCGAGCATCTTCGCCGCGGCGGTCGACTTGCCGAGGATCTGGCCGATTTCCTCGAACGGAACCGCGAACAGGTCGTGCAGCACGAACGCCAGCCGCTCCCCCGGCCCGAGCGCGTCGAGCACCACCAGCAGCGCGAGCCCGACCGAATCGGCGAGCGCGACGTCGTCCTCGGGGCTGTCGAGCGCCACCACCCCCTCCGGCAGCCGGTCGTCACCCGGCGCCTGCGGCCGGCTCTGCCGCGCGCGCAGCACGTCGAGGCTCAGGCGGCCGACGACGGTGGTGAGCCAGCCCCCGAGGTTGTCGATGGCCTCGGCGTCCTGGCGCGACAGGCGCAGCCATGCCTCCTGCACCACGTCGTCGGCGTCGGCGTGCGAACCGAGCACGCGGTAGGCCACGGCGCGCAGCCGTTCGCGCTGGGCTTCGAACGCTTCCGCGATCGGGTCGGTCATGGTCGTTACCTTCCTCGTCACTGCTCCGTCATGCGAGATGACGGGCCCGACCGGGCCGAGGTAACCGCAGAAGGAGCACGGACATGACCACCACGACGAAATCCGCGGCGAGCACCGAGGTGATGACCGCGATCGGGCACCTGAACCGCGCGATCCACGCCGGCGGGGTCGACCCGCGGCTGCTGGGGCTGGTCCACCTGCGCGTGAGCCAGATCAACAGCTGCAGCCCCTGCGTGTACGCCGGGGTCGCGGCGGCGAAGAAGCACGGGGAGACCGACGAGCGGCTGCACAACGTCGCCGCCTGGCGCGACACGCCCTTCTTCAGCGACACGGAACGCGCGGCGCTCGCGCTGGCGGAGGCCGCGACCCGCCTGCAGGACGGCGCGGCGGGCGTCACGCCCGAGATCCGCGAAGCCGCGGCCGCCCACTTCACCGCGGAGCAGCTGTCGGCGCTCACGCTGGAGATCGCGCTGACCAACTTCTTCAACCGCATCAACCGGACGAACGGGGAGCAAGCCGGCAAGACCTGGTGAGCCGTCAGTCCGACGGCGTGATGTGGCGCAACCGCCGCGGCCCGGTGTCCGGCCGGGTCGGCGGCGGGCCCAGCACCATGCGCGCGTTGGCCACGAAGGCGCCGTCGGGCGAGGCGAGGATCGGGTCGAGCGCCAGGGACCGGACCTCCGGGTTGTCCTCGGCCAGCGCGGCCACGCGCAGCACCATGTCCTGCAACGCCGCGAGGTCGGCGGGCTCGTCGCCGCGGTAGCCGGTGAGCAGGGGCGACGTGCGGGGCTCGCGGATGAGCGTGGCGGCGTCGACGTCGGTGACCGGCACCGCGCGGTAGGCGCGGTCGCCGAGCAGCGTGCTGACCAGACCCGAAAGGCCGAACGACACGAGCGTGCCGAACGACGGGTCGTCCTGCAGGCCGATCACGCACGAGATTCCCTTGGCGGCCATGCGTTGCACGTAGAGCTCGTTGTCGCCGGAGACCTCGCACAGGTCGCGGTAGGCCACGCGCACGGAGTCCTCCGAGGTGAGGTCCAGCCGCACGCCCGCCAGGTCGGGCCGGCCGCGCAGCCGCTCGTCCACGGCCTTGAGCGTGACGGGATAACCCAGCTCCGCGGCGGCCGCGACCGCACCGTCCACATCGGACACCACGCGGAACGGCACCACGTCGACGCCGTAGCAGCCGAGCAGCCGCACCACGTCGTCGTCGGACAGCATCGTTGAGTGGCCGTCGGCTTCGGCGAGCAGCTCGCGCACGATCGACTGTGCCTGCTCGACGTGCAGCCCGCCCGGGCGCACCAGTGTCCCCTGTGGACGCTGGCGCCACGCCGAATACCGCACCACGCGGGACAACGCGGTCACCGCGCGTTCCGGGCTCGGGTACGACGGGATCGAACCCCGGGTGGGCACACCGTCTTCGCTGAGCACGGCCAGCTCGTCGGGCACGCCCTCGGCCGCGAGGAACGTGGACACCACGGGTTTCGTGCGCTCGTGCTCCAGCACGGCTTCCTTCAGCGCCCGCGCGTACGCGGTGCCGGGAATGGCGACGGGCGGGGCGAACACGGCGATGAGCGCGTCGGTCTCCGGCGAATCAAGGGCTTCGCGCACGGCCGCGGCGAACGCGTCGGGCCCGGCCTGCGGGCCGATGTCCACCGGGTCGGCCGCGAGGTGCAGCCCCTGGGCCCGCGCGGTGTCGGCGGCGAGCAGCCCGATCGCGCTCGAGTTGCCGACGATCGCGATCCGCGGCCCGGCCGGCAGCGGCTGGTGCGCGAACACGAGCGCGGTGTCGAAGAGCTGCGCGAGCGACTCCACCCGCACCACGCCGGCCTGTTCGAACAGCGCCTGCACGCTCGCCTCGTCGACCTCCGCCGACGTCGCGGCCAGCTGCGGGCGCACGGCGTGGCGGCCCGACTTCACCGCGACGATCGGCTTGTTCCGCGCGAGCCGCCGCGCCAGCCGCGCGAACTTGCGCGGGTTGCCGAAGGACTCGAGGTAGAGCAGCACGAGGTCGGTCTCGGGGTCGGTTTCCCAGTACTGCAACAGATCGTTGCCCGAGACGTCCGCGCGGTTGCCGGCGGAGACGAAGGTGGACAGACCGAGGCCGCGCGAACCGGCGTCGGCCAGGATCGCCGTGCCGAGCGCGCCGGACTGGCAGAAGAACCCGGTGCGCCCACGGCGCGGCAGCTGCGGGGCGAGGGTGGCGTTGAGCCGCACGCCGGGCGCGGTGTTGAGCACGCCGAGCGCGTTCGGGCCCACCACGCGCATGCCGTGGGCGCGGGCCTCGCCGACGAGCCGCAGCTCGGCGTGCAGGCCGAGCGGGCCGGACTCGGCGAAGCCGCCGGAAACGATCACCAGCGTCTTCACGCCCTTGACGAGGCAGGCGTCGAGCACGGACTCGACGAGCTCGGCCGGAACCGCGACCAGCGCGAGGTCGACCGGGTCCGGAATGTCGAGCACCGACGCGTACGCGCGCACGCCGCGCACCGAGCGGTGCTCGGGGTTGACCGGGAAGACGGTGCCGGTGAAGTCGGCGGCGAGCAGGTTGCGGAAGGCGACGTGGCCGACCTTCGTGTGGTCGGCCGACGCGCCGATCACCGCGACCGACCGCGGGTGCAGCAGGTTGTGCACGCTGCGCGCCTCGGCCGCCTGCTCGCGCGAGCGCGCGACGGCCAGCGACTCCTCCGTCGGGTCGATGCTGAACTCCAGGTGCAGCACGCCTTCCTCGATGGCGCGGCTGACCTGGTAGCCGGCGTCGCGGAACACCCGCACCATCGGCGCGTTCTCGGCGAGGACCTCGGCGACGAACCGGCGCAGCCCGCACTCCGACGCGGCAGCGGCGAGGTGCTCCAGCAGGATCGAGCCGAGCCCGCGGCCCTGGTGCTTGTCGTCGACGACGAACGCGACCTCGGCCGAGGGGCCGCCGTCGAGCCGTTCGTAGCGCCCGACGGCCACGATGTCGTCGCCGAGCAGCGCGACGAACGCGACCCGGTCGTGGTGGTCCACAGTGGAGAACCGCTGCAGGTCGCGCGGCGGGATCCGCGGGTAGGCGCCGAAGTACCGCAGGTAGCGCGTGCGCTCGGAAAGCCTGCTGTGGAAGGCGACGAGACCGTCGGCGTCCGTGGGCACCACGGGCCGCAGGTGCACGGTGCCGCCGTCGGACAGGACGACGTCGGCCTCCCAGTCGCGGGGGTAGTCGTACGGGTCGCGCAGGCCGTTTCCGAGCGCCGGGTCTTCGGACATGGTCAGTCCCTGGGATCGTCCGGGTCGAGGCCGTGCAGCGGGAACACCGCGCGGCGGGTGTCGCGGATCGCGATGTCGACCGGGTCGTCGGCGGCGTCGCCCCACGGCTTGAACGCGGTGTCCTCGTCGTCGGTCATCGCGGGCGGGATCTCGGCGGTGGGCGCGGCCTTCGTGATCGCGGAGACCCAGCCGGGCGGCAGGGCCGTGTCCGGTGCGACGTCGCGGTCGAGCACCGTGGCGATCAGGTGCGTCCACGAGCGCGGGACCACGCGGATCAGCTGGTACCCGCCGCCGCCGACGGCGAGCCAGCGCCCGCCGCTGTAGGTCTCGGCGAGGTCGCGCATCGTCGAGTAGATCGTGCGGTGGCCGTCGACCGAGAGCGACAGGTCGGCCAGCGGATCTTCCTCGTGCGAGTCGACGCCGCACTGCGTCACGAGGATCTGCGGCTCGAACTCGGCCAGCAGCGAGGGGACGACCGCGTTGAACGCCCGCAGCCAGCCGGGGTCCTTCGTCTGCGGCGGCAGCGGGATGTTGACCGACGTGCCGGCGGCCTTGCCGTTGCCGATCTCGGCGGCGTAGCCGGTGCCGGGCCAGAGCGTGAACGGGTGCTGGTGCACGGAAACGGTGAGCACGCGCGGGTCGTCGTAGAAGGCGGTCTGGACGCCGTCGCCGTGGTGCACGTCGGTGTCGAGGTAGGCGATGCGGTCGAAACCGTGGTCGAGCAGCCAGGAGATGGCGATGGCGCAGTCGTTGTACACGCAGAAGCCGGACGCGTAGTCGCGCATCGCGTGGTGCAGCCCGCCCGCGATGTTGACCGCGCGCTTCACCTCACCGTCGGCGATCTTGCGCGCCGCGAGCAGCGTCGAGCCGACCACCAGCGCCGACGCGTCGTGCATCCCGCTGAACACCGGGTTGTCCGACGTGCCCAGCCCGTGGCCGACGTCCCAGCCGACGAGCGGCGCCTCCCGCACGGCCGCCAGGTACTCGGGCGCGTGGATGCGCAGCAGCTCCTCGTCGCCGGCCGCGGTGGGCACGAGCAGCTCGACGTCGTTCAGGACGCCGAGCTCCGTGGCCAGCCGGATCGTGAGCTCCAGGCGGACGGGGTTGAACGGATGCTCCCCGCCCAGGTCGTATCCCAGCAGCGCGGCATCCCAGACGACAGCAGGCGAGGACATGTACCGCACTGTACTGGGCTCGGCGCGCCCGAGCCGGGTTCGGCTGCGGCGCCTTGTTGTTCGGTCGCGCGGTGGTTGGGGCGCGCGGTGGTTCGGGGCTCGCGGTGGTTCAGCCGCGTTCGGGGCCGGTGGCGGCGGGGCGTTCGGGGTCGCGTGACCAGTGCGACCAGGAACCGGTGTACAGCGCCGCCGGCTCGGGGTGTCCCGCGACCTCCAGGGCGAGCACGACCGACGACGCCGTGACGCCGGAGCCGCAGTAGGCGCCGACGGGGGTGCCTTCGGTCAGGCCCAGGCCGGCGAAGCGCGCGGCCAGGTCGGCGGGCGAGCGCCAGCGGCCGTCTTCGCCCACGTGCTCGCCCGACGGCGCGCTGATCGCCCCGGGGATGTGGCCGGCGCGCGGGTCGACCGGCTCGGTCTCGCCGGTGTAGCGCGCGTGGGCGCGGGCGTCGAACAGCACGCCTTCACGGGCGCGGGCGGCGGCTTCGTCGGCCGTGAGCACCGGCATACCGCCTGGGCGCACCTCGAAGTCGCCGGGTTCGGGGGCGGGCGCGTCGGTGGTCGTCTCGCGGCCTTCCGCGAGCCACGCTGCGTAACCGCCGTCGAGCACCGCCACGTCGGTGTGCCCGGCCCACCGCAGCAGCCACCAGGCCCGCGCGGCGACGGAGCCGTCGGCGTCGTCGTACACGATCACCGGGCGCCCGGCGCTCACGCCGGCTTCGCGCAGGTCACGCTGCAGATCGGCGGGGTCGGGCAGGGGGTGGCGGCCGCCTTCGCCGGGCGGCGCGGCGAGCGCGGTGTCGAGGTCGACGAACACCGCCCCGGGCACGTGGCCCTCGCGGTAGGACTCGGCGGCGGGCGGCCCGGCCAGGCGCCAGCGGACGTCCAGCACCACGGGGCGCCGCGCCTCGGACTGGGCGGCGAGCTCGGCGGGGGTGATCAACGGTCCCATGCGTCCCATCCTGCAGGTCCGGGCGCCTCGCGCGCACCCGGGCCGGACTTTTCAGCTTGCCTGGCTTGTTATGTCGGCGCGTGCCGTCACTGTCGGGGCCAACGACTACGATGAGCTACGCGGACGAAGGGGACAGCGTGAACGATCTCATCGACACCACCGAGATGTACTTGCGTACCATCTACGAGCTCGAAGAAGAGGGTGTCGTCCCGCTGCGGGCACGGATCGCGGAACGCCTGCAGCAGAGCGGGCCGACCGTGAGCCAGACCGTGGCCAGGATGGAACGCGACGGGCTGGTGGTCGTGGCCGACGACCGGCACCTGCAGCTGACCGACCACGGTCGTGAGCTGGCCATCGCCGTCATGCGCAAGCACCGTCTCGCCGAGCGCCTCCTCGTCGACGTCATCGGGCTCGAGTGGGAGCACGTGCACACCGAGGCGTGCCGCTGGGAACACGTGATGAGCGAGGCCGTCGAGCGCAAGCTGGTCAAGCTGCTCGACCACCCGACCACCTCGCCCTACGGCAACCCGATCCCGGGCCTCGACAAGCTGGGCGATGGCGACCCCGCCCCGCCCGCCGAATCCGACCTCGTGCGCCTTGACGAGTTCGCCCGCACCGGCGGCGGCGACGTCGTGGTGCGGCGCATCGCCGAGCACGTGCAGCTCGACGAGTCGCTGCTCACCGAGCTCAAGTCCGTCGGCATCGTTCCCGGCGGCCGCGTCACGGTCGGCAAGGCCAACGGCGGCACCGTGACCATCGAGGTCACCGGCAGCGACTCCTCGGCCCAGGTCTCCACCTCGGCGCTGCACGCCGTGCTGGCGCAGGCCAGGTGAGCCCCGCCGAAGACGCCGCCGCCGCGTTCCACCGGATCCACGGCCGCGCCCCGGCCGGGGTCTGGTCCGCTCCCGGCCGGGTGAACCTGATCGGTGAGCACACCGATTACAACGACGGCTTCGTGCTGCCCTTCGCCCTCCCCCACCGTCTCGCCGTGGCGGCCACGCCGCGTGACGACGGCAAACTCAACGTCGCCACCCTCGGCGACGACGGCCAGCTCCAGTACTCCGACCTCCTCGACATCGCTTCCCTCGAACCGGGTTCGGTCGAGGGCTGGGCCGCCTACCCCGCGGGCGTCGCCTGGGTGCTGCGCGACCACGGCCACGCCGCGGGCGCCGACCTGGTCATCGCCGGCGACGTCCCCTCCGGCGCCGGCCTGTCCTCGTCCCACGCCCTCGAGTGCGCCGTCACGCTCGCGCTGCTCGGCCTCGCCGGCGTCGAGCTCGACGCCGAGCTGCCCGGCACCCCGACCCGCCCCGAGATCGCCCGCTGGGTGCAGCGCTCCGAGAACGACTTCGTCGGCGCCCCCACCGGCCTGCTGGACCAGACGGCGTCCTTGTGCTGCCAGGACTCCTGCGTGCTGTTCCTCGACGTCCGCTCGGGCGAGATGGAGCAGGTGCCCTTCCCGCTCGCCGAGGCCGGCGTCCGCGTGCTGATCATCGACACACGCACCAAGCACTCCCACGCCGAAGGCGGCTACGGCGAACGCCGCCGCGGCACCGAGCGCGCCGCCGAGCTGCTGGGCGTCAAGGCCCTGCGCGACGTCACCCTGTCCGGGCTCGACGCCGCCCTGGCCCAGCTGCCCGCCGACCTCGCGCCGCTCGTGCGCCACGTGGTCACCGAGAACCAGCGCGTGCTCGACGTCGTGGCCCTGCTCCACCAGGGCCGCCTCACCGACATCGGCCCGCACCTGGACGCCTCCCACGCCAGCATGCGCGACGACTACCGCATCTCCACCTCCGAACTCGACCTCGCCGTCGACTCCGCCCGCTCCGCCGGCGCCCTCGGCGCCCGCATGACCGGCGGCGGCTTCGGCGGCTCCGCCATCGCCCTGGTCCGCGACGCCGACCTGGAACACGTCCGCGCGGCCGTCGAGCGGGCCTTCGAAGCCGCCGGCCTTCGCCGCCCGCGCACCTTCACCGCGGTCCCTTCCCGCGGCGCTGGTCGCGACACCGTCTGACGCGGTCTCGGGTTCGGGGGCTTTCGGATTCGGGCGCCGTCGGCTTCGGGCGCCGTCGGCTTCGGGCGCTGTCGGCTGCCGTGCTGTCGGCTGCCGTGCGATTGGCTGCGGTGCTCTTTGACTGCGGCGCGATTGGCTGCGGCATTTTGGCTGTGGCACTGCCCTCGGGACTCCGGTCGCGGGGGCAGCGTCGTGTCCGGGGCCCGCGCGTTCGCCATCCGGCCGGACCGGCCGCGGCAACCCCCGGGCGGCCGGGCGCGGCGCGGTGAGGGGAGACTGTGGCGCACAGTCACCGCCCACACCAGAAAGGCCACACCGTGACGGACCCGCAGAGCCCCCTGAAACTGATCGTCACGGGTGGCGCCGGTTATGTGGGCAGCGTGTGCGCCGCGCGGCTCATCGAGGCCGGTCACCAGGTCACGGTCGTGGACGACCTGTCCACCGGGCACGCTGACGCCGTGCACCCCGACGCGCGCTTCATCGAGGGCGACGCCGCCGCCGTGGCCGCCGACGTCCTCGGCGAGGGCTTCGACGGCGTGCTGCACTTCGCCGCGAAGTCGCTCGTCGGCGAGTCGATGACGGACCCGGCGAAGTACTGGGAAGGCAACGTCGTCACCTCCCTGCGCCTGCTGGAGGCCATGAAGGCCCACGGCACGCCGCGCCTGGTGTTCTCCTCCACCGCGGCCACCTACGGCGAGCCCGAGTCGTCGCCGATCCCGGAGACCGCGCCGACGCAGCCGACCAATACCTACGGCGCGTCCAAGCTCGCGATCGACCACGCCATCACGAGTTTCGCCCGCGCCCACGGCATCGCCGCGGTGAGCCTGCGCTACTTCAACGTCGCCGGCGCCTACCACGCCTTCGGCGAGCGCCACACCACCGAAACCCACCTCATCCCCCTCGTGCTCCAGGTCGCCACCGGCGACCGCGCCCACATCTCCATCTACGGCGACGACTACCCGACGCCCGACCACACGGCTGTCCGCGACTACATCCACGTCGTCGACCTCGCCGACGCCCACCAGCTCGCACTGCGCCACGCGACGCCCGGCGAGCACCGCATCTACAACCTCGGCAGCGGCACCGGGTTCTCCGTGCTGGAGGTCGTCGAGTCCTGCCGCCGCGTGACCGGCCACCCGATCCCGGCGGAGGTCGCCCCCCGCCGCGCCGGCGACCCGTCGGTTCTCGTGGCCTCCAGCGAAAAGGCCGGCCGCGAACTCGGCTGGAAACCCGAACGCACCGACCTCGACGGCATCGTCTCCGACGCCTGGGCGTTCACGCAGTCGCGCCGCTCCTGACCGATCTCCCTTCCGGCGGGTCCGGGCTCCTGGCGAGCCTGGGCCCGCCGGACGCGTTTTCCCTGCCGGGTCACCACGTTCGCGAGTCCATACCGAGCTCCGGCACGAACATGCCCGGCGAGCTTCCGCTCCTGGTCGCCGCGACCGCCGCTCGCGGCTCCGCCTGCCGAGAGCGACGCCCATCTACCCGCCAGCGGCCCTGGTCGCGGCAGCGGGCTGCGGCAGCGGGCTGCGGCAGCAGGCCGCGGGATGCGGCCCGCCAAGCTTCGGCCCTGGTCGCAACGACCGCCGCCCACGGCTCCCCCGCCCGCGAGCAACGCCGTCGAACCATCAGTCGCCCGAGCCGCCGCTGACCGACCCGCGAGAGCGAGCCGCGGGCCGCAGGCCGCGGGCCGCGGGCCGCCAAGCTTCGGCCCTGGTCGCAACGACCACCGCCCACGGCTCCACCGCCCGCGAGCAACGCCGTCGAACCATCAGTCGCCCGAGCCGCCGCTGACCGACCCGCGAGAGCGAGCCGCAGGCCGCAGGCCGCGGGCCGCAGGCCGCGGGCCGCCACCGCCCACGGCTCCACCGCCCGCGAGCAACGCCGTCGAACCATCAGTCGCCCGAGCCGCCGCTGACCGAGCCGCGAGAGCGGGCCGCGGGCCGACCGCATCCGAGCCGCCGAGGGAGGCCGAATCCGTGGGGAACGTGGCGGCCTCACTGTCACGGCCCGAGGTCGGGCGGCGGATCGTCCACACTCAACTCCGGCAACGACAGCCCCAGGTCCACGGCGTTCGGCAGCGAAGCCAGCCCGGCGAGCCTCGCCGGGTCCGTACCGATGTTCCAGGCCGCGTGCAGGAGCTGGGCCAGGACGTGGTCGGGGCAGGCGTCCAGGGCGTTGGCCAGGGCCATACCCGCGAGAGCGCCCTCGCTTCGCATGAGGGCGGCGTAGGCGACGAGGGAGGCGGCGTCCGCGCGGTGGGGCGCGGGCAGTTCGCGCACGAGCTCCAGCCACAGGCTCATCGCGGCCACGGCGACGGGCGACTCCGGCGGGACCGCCGTGGCCAGGCAGGCGTCGCGGACCTTCGGGACGCGCAGGGCGTGGGCGAGGCGCACCGCCTGGTCGTCCGACGGCGGGCCTTCCGCCCGGCGGTGGCGGAAGAACGCCGCGCGCACCTCGGCGGCCGCCGCGAGCACGTCGTCGGGATCCCCCGGTGGGGCGGCACGGGAGAGCAGGGCACGCCGCCGCACCAAAGCCGTGGGAGACCGGGGCTCCATCAGCGCCAAGACGTCGTCGCGGCTGGGGAAGGAGACGAAGCCGGCGTTGGTGAGAGTGGCGGCCACCACCGTGTCGCGAGGATCCGGCAAGAGGCCGCCGCAGGTGGGTTCGCGGTAGCACGCCCACGGTGCCCCGGCGGCGATCTCCGGTGTCCACAGTGGATGCAGCACGGGCAGCTCGTACTCCTTGAGCGCCCGCACGAGTTCCCCGGCGAACTCGGCGTGGGGCGGCTCGCCGTCGGGACCGGCCCGGCCGCCGACGATCACCACGGTGACGCCCGTGTGATCGTCCACGCGGAACCGCGGCGCGAGCGCATCCGCTTGCTCCGCAATGAGATCACGCGGCGGCAGGTCCGCGCGCAGGATCAGGCCGATCCGCGTGCCGGGCGGGCGGTGCCCGAGCAACACGACGGATTCGGCCGGTTTGAAGCCGAGCAGGTACGGGAGCGCCGCGATGAGCTGCGCCGGGTCGGTGAGCAGGACCCGGGCCGTGCCGGGTGGGGTCGAGGTGGTCACGCACTCCACTGTGCGGCGGAAAACCGGCTGCGGAAGGTCGTCACCGAAAACTGTGGACAGCTGCAGGCGGTTGTGGAAAACCCGGCCCAGCCGCGCGGGCCGGACCGGGTTCGTGTCGGTGCCGTGTGCTAGGCGCTCAGCCGCAGTGCTCGAACGCGCTCGTGTAGGTGTCCGAACCCACCGAACCGCCCCACTTCACGCAGGTGGCGCCCGCGGTCTTCTTCACCGGCCCCGCGTAGTAGGTGAAGTTGCCGGAGTCGGTCGTGCGCGCCTGGCCCTGCACTTCGAGGAACGCCGACGTCGGGCTCGCGGTCCCCAGCGAAACCGCCTTGAGCGTCGTCACGCAGTTGGCCTTCGTCGACGCGTTGTACAGCAGGTACGCGGTGCCGGACGAGCCCAGCCCCTGCTGGTCGATCACCGAGAACCCGGACCCGCACACCTCCGTGGCGGAGTAGGGGTTGCCGCCGCAGTTGTTCTTGCTCGTGAAGTCCTTCTTGCCGTAGTAGACGGCCGCGACACCGTTGAGCACGGCCTTTTGCGTTACGCCGTTGAGGTTCTCCTCGAAGTGCAGGTGCGGTCCCGTCACGCCGCCGGTCGCGCCCGCCTTGCCGATTTCGGCGCCCCCGCTCACCTTCTGGCCCACTGAGACCTCTTGCGCGGACAGGTGTGCGTAGCGGGTCCGCCAGCCGCCGCCGTGGTCGAGCTCGATCCAGCGGCCGTAGCTGGTGCTGCCCTCGTTCTCGACGCGCGTGACCGTGCCGGCCACCGACGCGACCACGGGCATCCCGGTGATGCCCGACTTCTGGAAGTCGACTGAGTTGGCGGGGTTGTGCCCGCTGAACGTCGCGGCCGTCACGGTGACCCCGCACTTGAACGGCACCTGGAAGTTCGGCGCGGCGGACGCGGGCGCCTGGGCGGCGAACGTGAGACCGAGCGCGGGCAACACCGCGGCAGCGGCGAACACGGCGAGCCGTCGCAACCTGGACATGGTGCGTACCTCCTGTTTCGCGTGGATGACGGGAACCAGGAAAGCGGCGCGAAGTACATTTTGCGTACATGCCGGGCAAACCACCTGGTAGCACCCGGTGTCCCGACGGCGAACAGCGCCACGGCAGCGGCATTGTCATGATCAGACAATGCGGTCATCGGCGCCGTAACGGAACATCCGCGCCCGCAGACTTCCGTCGATGAATGAACCACCATTCCCGAGCCGGAAAAGAGCGAGCTCACGAAGGCAGCGACGAGAATCGCCCTCGCTTTCTTCTGCGTCGCCCTGGCGACGGCAGGCTGCGGCGCCGGCCCGGCCGGGGCCTGGTGGAGCCCGGCGCTCGGCGGCACCGTGAGCGCCGACTCCGATCACGTCACGATCTCCGGCGCCATGGACGTGACCTGCACCAGCGGGTACGGCTGCGGTGGCTACTCCGACGTCTCGGACGGCACCCAGTCCACTCTCGTCGACGAGTCCGGCAAGACCGTTGCCGTCACGAACCTCCACCAGGCGAGCCCGGGCTCCACGACGTTCACGCGGTCCTACGTGTTCACCTTCGTCGACGTGCCGAAAGCCCAGCGCTACGGCTTCCACGCCGGAAATCTCAACCGAGGCGTCATCTGGGCCTCGCTGAACGACGCACGGAACAACGGTTTCCACCTCAGCCTCGGCAGCTGAAGGCCTTCGCGTCCGCCCGCCGGAGCCGGTGGTCCTCCCGTACATTCTCCCTACAAGCATCGGGGAGGGACATGGCCACCACGACCACCGGGAACCGCTGGCGGGTCGGCGCGCCCGATTGGGTGCGGTGGGGGTTCGTGGCGTTTCCGTTGATCATCTCGATCCCGTATCTCGCGGGGTGGTGGGCGTGGGTCCTGTTCGGGGTGACGCTGGTGGCGTCGGCGCCGTTGCTGCCGGTGGCGGTGGAGTCGAGGCCGGCGTGGGTGTTGCCGGCGGCGATGCCGGTGGTGGTCGCGGCGTCGGGGGCGCTGTGGGTGCTCGATCCCAACAGCTGGATGTCCGTGGCGATGTTCAGCACGACGTTCTACACGCTGCGGGCGTTCGGCCGGGCGCTGGGCGCGGTGGTGCTGGTGTCGAGCGCCGGCGCGATCGTCGCGTGGGCCGTGGTGCACCGGCTCGACTGGCTGAACGCGCTGGCGCTGTTCGCGATCCTGGTCGTGATGATGCTGCTCGCCGCGAGCCGGCGCGACCGGGCGGCGCGGCTGGAGCAGACGGAGCTCGCGCTGGCCCGCGCGCAGACCGCCACCGAGGAGCACGCTCGCGCCGCGGCGCTGGCCGAACGCGCGCGCATCGCCCGTGAGGTCCACGACGTCCTCGCCCACTCCCTGGCCGGCCTCGCGCTCAACCTGCAGGGCGCCCGGCTGATGCTCGTGCGCGACGGCGCCAGCCCCGAAGCCGTCGCCCAGATCGAACGCGCCCAGAAGCTGGCCTCCGACGGGCTGTCCGAGGCCCGCAAGGCGGTCGCCGCGTTGCGGGAGGACGCGGTGCCCGCGCAGCGCGCCGTGGCCGACCTGCTCGCCGGCTACCGCCTGGACACGGGCGCGCGGGCCGACCTCGTCGTGGAGGGCGAGCCGCGCGACCTCGACGCCAGCGTGACCACCGCGCTCGTCCGCGCCGTGCAGGAGGCGCTGTCGAACACGCGCAAGCACGCGCCGGGAGCCGAGGTGGACGTCACGCTCGCCTTCGCGGAGTCGCACGTCGAGCTGACGGTGCTCGACCGCCAGGGCCGCCGTCCGCCGGACGCGCCCGCGGCGGGATACGGTTTGCGCGGCATGGCCGAGCGGGTCGCGCTGCTCGAAGGAAAGCTGGACAGCGGGCCGGGAGAGGACGGATGGCGGATTCACCTGACGGTGCCGGCGTGAACCTGCGCGTGGTGCTGGCCGACGACCAGGCCGTGGTGCGCGAGGGCCTCGTGACGCTGCTGGGACTGCTGCCCGGCGTCGAGGTGGTCGGCGCGGCCGCCGACGGCGACGCCGCGCTGGAGCTCGTCGCCGAGCACCACCCGGACGTGCTGCTCGTCGACCTGCGCATGCCCCGCCGCGACGGCGTCTCCACGACCGAGGCCGTCCGCGAGCGCTACCCCGCCACGGAGGTCGTGGTCCTCACCACCTACACCGACGACGAGTCCCTGCTCGGCGCCCTGCGCGCCGGCGCCCGCGGCTTCCTCACGAAAGACGCCGACGCCGAGGCCATCGCGCGGGCGCTGCGATCCGCCGCGGCCGGCCAGTCCACAGTGGACGGCGAGCTGCAGCGCCGCCTCGTCGACGCCGCCACGCGCCGGGCCCCCGTGCGCGTGGCCGAGGTCGAGGGCTTGACCGCGCGTGAGATCGAGGTGCTGCGCCTCATCGCGGCGGGCCTGTCGAACACGGAGATCGCGCGGGAGCTGGTGGTCAGCGAGGCCACGGTCAAGACGCACGTGAACCACCTGTTCTCGAAGGCGGGCCTGCGGGACCGGGCGCAGGCCGTCGCGTTCGCCTATCGAGCGGGGATCGCGGACTAGCGCGAGGCCTCGACGTACCGGAGGCAGCGGTGGCCGCTCTCCACCGTTCGAACAACCGCGGCCCGCCAAACGTGCCGCCGCACCTTCCTCACCAGCGCGTGCGCGGTCGTGACCATCCAGTGCCGTCTATCAGGTTCACACGCTTCATCCGAAGACTTTTTTTGTCTTGACAACTCAAACCGTCGGTCGACAGGATGGACGCACCACCACAGGAGAGGAACCGACACTCATGGACCACGTCACCTCAGCCGACGGCACCCGCATCGCCTACGACAAGCAGGGGCAAGGGCCCGCAGTCGTGCTCGTGGCGGGCGCGTTCAGCTACCGCCGCTTCCCCGGGCTGCTCGAACTCTCCACACTGCTGTCCGAGCACTTCACGGTCTACAACTACGACCGCCGCGGCCGCGGGGACAGCGACGACAAACAGCCGCACACCACCGGAAGAGAGGTCGAGGACCTCGCGGCGATCGTCCAGGCCGCCGGCGGTGAGGCGACCGCGTGGGGCCTGTCCTCGGGCGCCGTCCTCGCACTCCACGCGGCCAGGGCCGGCGTCGGTTTGACCAGGCTCGCGCTCTACGAACCGCCGTTCGTGACCACCGAGGCCGGCCACCCGCCGCACGACTTCGCCGAGCACCTCACATCCCTGATCTCCCAAGGAAAACGCGGCGAAGCCGTCAAGTACTTCATGACCCGGGGCATGGGCGCCCCCGGCTTCGTGATCCCGATGATGCGGATCATGCCCGGCGTCTGGAAGCGCCTCACGTCGGTCGCCCACACGCTGCCGTACGACGCGGCCCTCCTCGAAGGCCACCTGAACGGCGAAGCGCTGGCCGACTTCAGCACCGTCGGCCTGCCCACGCTCGTCCTCAGCGGCGGCAAGAGCGCGAAAAGCCTGCAGCAGGCGGCGAAAGACCTCGCCGACGCACTCCCCCAGGCCCGGCACCGCACGCTGGACGGCCAGAACCACAACGTCTCGATGAAGGTCCTGGCTCCCGTCGTCGCGGAGTTCCTCAGAAGCCCAGCGCCGGCTTCCCGCCGGTGACCGGCAGGGTCAGCGACGTGCGGGTGAGGTCCAGGGACAGCCCCGCTCCGGGGCGCGGCCGCAGGGTGTAGTCGTGGTCGCTGGAGGCCACCAGGAGCTCCAGGCGGTGGCCGGTGGCCAGCACGTAGTCCTTCGGCATCAGGGAAACCCCGATGCGGTACGAAGTCCCGGGCACGATCGGCGAGGTCACCGCGGGCGAAACCCGGTTCTGCGGATCGGTCCAGCCACGCGTGATCACGAAGGACTTGCCGTCCGGGGAGCGGTCCAGCAATGCCACCGTCACGTTGGCGGCGGGCCGGTCGAACGACAGCTGCAGGTCGGCTCGCGCGGTGCCCGACAGGCGCAGCGGCGACTTCACCGCGGGAGTCCCGTACAGCAGGCGGTTGCCCGACGAAGTGGCGTCGGCGAGTTGCTGCACGGTCTTCGACGCGTCGTCGGCCAGGACCTCCACCGTGGGGCGGCCGGGCACGGCGACCGCGGAGAGCGTGCCCTTCGAGCGGCCGCCCGGCCACGGGTGGACCCGCACGTCGCGAGTGCCGGGCGCCGGCCAGTCGGCCTCGTCGACCCACGACTTGTCCTCGCGCTGGATCGTCGCCTTCGGTTCGCGCTCGATGCCGTTGTCGAGACCGTAGAGGTAGTGCGACAGCCACTTGTTCAACGTCGTCAGCCACACGTCGCGGCGCAGCGAGATCGGGTCCGCGTGGCCCGACTGGTGCAGCCAGATCTTGTGCTCGACCCCGTGCGCCTTCAGGGCTTCGTACCACGAAGCGACCTGGTCGGTCTTCACGTTCCAGTCGTTCAGACCGTGCACCGCGAGCACGGACGCGTGCACCTTGCCGACGTCGTTGCGGTAGTTGCGCACGTCCCAGAACGGGCCGTAGTCCCCCGTCACCCGGTCCTGGTCGGCGGTGAGGCCGTCGATCACCGGACGGCAGATCTGCCGGTCGGCGCGGGTGTAGACGTACTCGGCCAGCACGTCGGTGTCCTCGCCCTGGAAACCGCCGGCGGCGACGACCGCGCCGTCGTTGCGGTAGTACTCGTACCAGTTCGAGATCGCGGCGATCGGCACGATCGTCTCGAGGCCCTCGACGCCGGTGCTCGCGACGGCGTTGGGCAGGGTTCCGTTGTAGGACACGCCCATCATGCCCGTGTGCCCGGTGCTCCAGCTCGCGCTCACGGGCGCGCCGGCCTCGTCGCGGGCCGGGGCGCGGCCGTTGAGCCAGTCGACCACCGAGCGCGCGCCGACGGTCTCGTTCACGTCCCCGGTCGTCGGGCAGCCCGTGGACAGGCCGGTGCCCAGGGACTCCCCGTACACCACGGCGAACCCGCGCGCGGTGAAGTAGTCCTGGTAGCTCCAGCGGATCGGCGGCGCCGCGTGCGGGCCGACCCCGGCGGCCGCGACACGCGAGGAGTCCGGCACCGACAGCTCCACGTCCACGTTGTGGTTCGCGACGTCGTTGCCACCCGCGAAGTACGGGCTCGCCTCGTACACCACCGGCACCTTCATCCCGGCGTCCGTCGCGCGGGGCCGCACCACCTGGGCGTGGACGAGGTCGTCCTGCCCGTCGTGGTCGCTGTCCACCGGTGCGGTGACCCAGACGTCCTCGCGCACCACGTCGGCCGGGTCGAACACCGGCTGCGCCTGCCCGTCGGAGAACACCGGCGCGGGTGGCGGATCCGCCTGCGCCTCCCCCGTTCCGAGCGGAAGCACGAGCACAGCGGCGAGCACGGACGCGATCCGAGCAGCTCCCACCAGAACCCCCAAGCCGGACGAAGCGGGCGATCACCCCCGACACTTCCGGCAACCGCGGCCGCCGTCAACCGACTAACGTCGGGGTCATGGATGCTCCGATCGTCGCCGTGACCGTCTACCCGCAGCACGCGCGGATCACCCGCCGCGGCCGGGCGAACCTGGCCGAGGGCACCCGCGTGCAGATCACCGGCCTGCCGCTGGCGCTCGACGCGGAATCGGTGCGCGTCACGGGAACCGGCGCCGCGCTGATCACCGGCGTCGACGTCGGTTACGAGCAGCACGCCGGCCCCGCCGACCCCGCGCTCAGCGCGCTCGTCGAGCAGCGCCGCACCGACCAGGCCGCGATCGACGCCGTGGCCGACGACGAAGCGGCCGAAGCGGCGAAGGTGGAGTTGCTGAGCGGCGTGGCGAAGCGCAGCGGGGCGAGCTTCGCGAAGGCACTGGCGTCGGGCGTCGCGGGCCCGACGCGCGTCGAGGAGGTCACCGAAGCTCTGGGCGGCCAGCTCGCCGACGCGTTGCGCACCCGCCGGGCGCTCACCGAACGCCTCGAGCGGATGCGCGAGGACCTCGCGGCGTTGGAGCGCCGGATCGCGACCCACAGTGCGCAGTCCGAACAGGACAGTGCCAGCGTCACCGTCGATCTCGAACCGCAGGAAGACGCGCGAGAGGTCGAAGTCGAACTGTCCTATGTGGTCCCCGGCGCCAGCTGGGAGCCCGGTTACGACGTGCGTGTGCGCGACACCGACGTCACCGTGACGTCCTTCGGCCTGGTCAGCCAGCACACCGGCGAGGACTGGCCGGAGTGCGAGCTCGCCCTGTCGACCGCGCGCCTCGCGAGCACCGTCGTGGTGCCCGAGCTCGACCCGTGGTTCCTCGACCGCGTGCAGCCCGCCCCACCGGCGCGGCCGATGGCCGCGTTCGCCGCGGCCGCACCCGGCAGCGCCGCCGTGCGGGACAAGGCGGTTTCCTTGCGCCGCATGGCCCCCGTGTTCGCCGAGGCCGAGCAGGGCACCACCGCGGTCACCTACCGGCCGTCGCGCCCGGTCGCCATCCCGTCGGGCTCGCAGGGCCACCGGACCACGCTGGCGCAGCTCGACCTCACGGCCGAGCTGGGCTACGTGACCGCGCCCGTGCAGGCGACGGAGGCCTACCTGCGCGCGACCGTCGTGAACACCGGTGAGCACACGCTGCGCGCCGGACGCGCGTCCGTCTTCCACGACACCGAGTTCGTCGGCACGACCCGGCTCGACCTGTGGGCCCCGGGCGAAGAGATCGAGCTGGCCCTCGGTGTGGACGACCGCATCCGCGTGGAACGCGACCTCGTGCGGCGCACGGCGAGCAAGGCCACGCTGTCGGGCCAACGCCGCCGGGAAGCGGAATACCGCACCACGGTGACCAACCACAGCCCGCGCGAAGCCGTGGTCACGGTGCTCGACCAGGCGCCCGTCTCCCGCGACGAAGCCATCACGGTGCGGGACGTGCGCGCGACTCCCGACCCGGTGGAGACCACCGACCTCGGCGAGTTCACGTGGCGGCTCACGCTCGCGCCCGGTGCGACCGGGACGGTCACGCTCGCCTACCGCGTGGACGTCGCCAAGGGGGTGGAGCTCAGCGGCTGGCGGGAATGACCGTCAACCCTGCGCGATGTAGGCCTCGAGCTGCTCCTGGCTCTGCTCGAGCTGCTCGATCCGGGACTTGACCACGTCGCCGATGCTGACGATGCCGGCGAGGCGGCCGTCTTCGAGCACGGGCACGTGCCGGATCCGGCGTTCGGTCATCAGCACGCTCAGCTCGTCGACCGAGTCGTCGGGACCGGCGCTGGCCACCAGTTTCGTCATGATGTCCGCGACCGGACCGTCGAGGACCGTCGGGCCGTGGTCGTTGAGCCGGCGCACGACGTCGCGTTCGGACACGATCCCCGCGATGGCGCCTTCGGGTGTCACCACCACCATGGCACCGACGTTGTGGCGGGCGAGCCCGGCGAGCAGTTCGGTCACCGTGGTCCCCGGAGCCACCGTGGCGACAGCGGCGCCTTTGGTCCGGAGCAGATCCGAGATCCGCATGGTGTTCCCCTCTCCTCGTCGAGTTGGGTCACACCAGGTTAGGGCCCGGGTGCCGAGTGCGAAAGTCCGGCGAGCCGCGTTCACCCGTGGTATGGAGTGCTCACCCCAGCCGCTCGGCCAGGCCTTCCAGCGCGGCGCGAATACCGGCTGCGTAGTCGTCCTCGCCCAGCGCGTCGAGCTTTTCTCGGGCCGCCGCGAGATGCCGGCGCGCGGCGTCGAGGTCGCCGAGCTTGCGGTAGTCCTCACCGAGGTTGAGGTGCAGCGACGGGTAGAAGCCGCGCACGGCGAGCGTCGAGTGGTACTGCTGCGCGCGTTCGTCGGTGAGGGAGTCGGCGGCGGCGAGGGCACGGAGGTCCCACTCCAGCTCTTCGGCGGGCTCGTCGCAGACGTCGGCGAGGTGGTGGGCCAGCGCGCAGCGGTGCAGCGGGTCGCCGTCCTCGCCGATCTCCTGCCACAGCGCGAGGAACGTCTCGCGCGCGCCCGCGCGGTCGCCCGCGATGTGCTTGCGCAGGCCCGCGTCGATCGCCACCATCACGTCGTCGGTCATCGCACTCCCTCGTCGAACACCCGGCGCAGCCGGGCCAGTCCCGGTTCGATGGCCTCGGCCGCGATCGCACCGTAGCCGAACAGCAATCCGTGGCAGGGCCGGGTCATCGAGAAGTCGCCGAGGGACATCAGGCGCACGCCGGCGTCGCGCGCGGAGCGGGCCACCAGCCGCAGATCGCGGTCGGCCGAAGCGCCCAGATGCAGCCCGGCGGCCGCGGGGACCGGGTCGAGCACGTCGCCGAACTCGCTGCGCAGACCGTCGACGAGCAGGTCGTGGCGTGCGCGGTAGATCTTGCGCATCCGCCGGATGTGGCGCGCGAAGCCGCCTTCGTCGATGAAGTCGGCCAGCACGGCCTGTTCGAGCGCGGGCGTGTGCCAGTCGGCGAGGTACTTCGCCTTCGCGAGCGCGCCGACGAGGGATGGCGGTGCGGCCAGGAACCCGACCCGCAACGCCGGTGAGAGCACCTTCGACATCGAGCCCACGTACACCACGCGGCCGCGGGAATCCAGGCTGTGCAATGGTTCCAGCGGGCGTCCGGTGTAGCGGAACTCGCTGTCGTAGTCGTCCTCGATGATCACCGCACCCGTGCGCTCGGCCCAGTCGAGCAGTTCCTGCCGCCGCGCCAACGACATCGCGACGCCGAGCGGGCACTGGTGCGAAGGCGTCACGTAGACAACCCGCGTGCCGGCCGGGATCGCCTCGACGACGATCCCCTCGGCGTCCACCGGCACGCCCGCGACGCGCATGCCGAGGGTGTCGAGCAGCAATCGCGGCGGCGGGTAGCCGGGATCCTCCACGGCCACGAGGTCGCCGGCCTGCAGCAGGACGCGCGCGACGAGGTCCACGGTCTGCTGGACTCCCGTCGTGACAACGATGTCCTCCGGCCGCACGCGCACGTTGCGCGAGACCCCGAGGTGGCGCGCGAGCCCCTCGCGCAGCCGCGGATCGCCCTGCGGCGCGCCGTACATGAGCAGATCGGCCTGCGACGCGCGCAGCCGCTGCGTCATCAGGCGGCGCCAGGTGTCGAACGGGAACAGCCGCACGTCGGGCACGCCGGCGCGGAAGTCGTACTCCGCCACGGGCCCGAAAGAACGCGGCGGGGCCGGCACCGCCGTCCATTCCGGACGCGGGCGCACCCCGTCCCGTGACGGCTCGGCCGCCGGCTCGGCCGGCCACGGCGCGGCACCCGACCGGACGAACGTGCCCGCGCCGGGGCGGGCGTTGAGGAACCCCTCGGCGGCGAGGCGTTCGTAGGCCGCGCTGACGGTGGTGCGCGAGACGGTGAGCCGCTGGGCCAGCTCGCGCGTCGGCGGCAGGGCGTCGCCGTCGCGGATCCGGCCGTCGAGCACGGCCTCGCGGATCTGGCGGTAGATCTCGTCGCGGTGGCCTCGGCGGCCGGTCAGGTCGATGTGCAGGTCCACGTCGCCAGCCTAGATTGGTCCACCGGAGTTCGGCTGGTTTTGGACCTTCAACTGGTCCGCTGCGGCGGTTAGCGTCCGGGTATGACCACGTTCGAACTCGACCGCCAGTCTCTGCTCGTCCTCGACAAAATCGTGGCCGGAGCCACTGACCAGGACCTTTCCCGGCCCACCCCCTGCGCCGGCTGGACGCTCGCCGACCTGCTGCGTCACCAGGTCAGTGAAAACCACGCCTTCGCCGAAGCCCTGCGCCGCGGCGAGGCAGCCGACTGGGACGCCGGCCGCCTCGGCGAGGACGCGTACGCCTCCTACGCCGCTTCGGTCGACGACTTCCTCGCCGCGTACGGCGAGGAGGGCGCGATGCGCCGCCAGGTGAAGATCCACGAAATCGGCCCGTTCGCCGCCGAGATCGCCGCGGCCATGCACCTCGTCGACACCGTCGTGCACGGCTGGGACCTCGCGAAGACCTTCGGCGTGGCCTACGAGCCCGTGCCCGAAGCGGTGGCCGCCGCCCTCGGTTTCGCCGCCATGGTGCCCACCGACCCGGCCGAACGCGCGGTGAGCGGCGCGTTCGGCGCGCTGGTCGAGGTGCCCGAGGGTGCCGGCGAGCTCGACCGGCTGATCGGGCTGCTCGGCCGTGACCCCGGGTGGAAGCTCAGCTGACCTCGTCGGCCGGCGCCGACCACGTGTTGCAGGAGGCCGTGTTCTGGCCCGTGAACCCGGCCTTCGCCCAGGCCAGCTGGTTCACGCGGCTGCCGTGGTCTTCGCTGTCGTCGGCGCGGCCGTAGTCGGCGACGGCGGCGTTGGCCGTGGCCCGGCTGATCGAGCCGCGCCCCTCCGCGGCGGCGATGAACAGCGCGCCGAAGCAGTTGGCCTGCAGCTCGATGCGCCGCACCAGCGCGAGGTCGGCGGGGCTGTTCTGGTCCGGCGAGCTCATGCGGTCGGCCGCCGCGGTCAGGATGCCGCTCTCGCTCTGCACGTGGTGGCCGTACTCGTGCGCGATGGTCGCGAGGTGGCGCGAGCGGTTCTGGCCGGCGTCCGCGAGCATCCAGTCGGTCGGGGCGTAGATCGTGGTGTCGCCGCCGCAGTAGTAGGCCACGGCCTGGTCCTTCGACGGCGCCGCGCCGCACGCGCTCACCTTCGGCAGCGTCACGGACACGGCGACCTTCACGCTCGGCTCGTCCGCACGGTCGAGGGCCGGGCGCCACGCCTGTTCCAGGCAGCCGGTGAGCGCCTCGTAGAACGCCGACAGCTCGGGCCCAGTGTCCCCCAGCTGCGGCAGCTCGCACGACACCGCGCCGAGCTTGACGCCGTTCGCCAGGATGGGGTTGTTCTCCAGCTCGGGCACCGAGTGGGGGGCGGAGCGGGCTCCGTCGCCCGGTGACGCGTCGGAGCGGTGCACGGAGGTCGGCACGGCGATCGCGTGACCGGACAGCTCGTGCGGGACCACGGCCACGACCCCGGCCGTGGCGACCAGGATCACGAGCGCGATGACTCCGCCGACGACCCCGCCGTAGCGGCGGCGCGGCGGACCATACGAAACCGGTGCCCACGGATTCACGGCGGGTGGCCGGGCCGCCATCGGCGGCGGTGGCGGCGGCCCGGCCGGCTCCCTCGGCGGCACCCCGCCCGCGTTTTCGCTCAACTACGTTCCCCCTGTCACCAGCGCGCTCCAGCATACGGAGCACCCGGCCGGACGGGATCACGAAACGGGAACGCCGGACGGGTGGCCGGAACCCCCGCCCGGCGGCGAGACTGGGGCCATGAGTGTCGAAGATCCGTACCTGTGGCTGGAAGACGTGACCGGCGACGAGGCACTGGACTGGGTCCGCACGCGCAACGCCGAGACGCTGGACGTGCTCACGTCCGGCGAACGCTTCGCCGCGCTGCGGGACGAGGTCCGCGAAGTGCTCGACGCCGGCGGGCGCATCCCCTACGTGACGCGCCGGGGGCCGAAGCTCTACAACTTCTGGCAGGACGCCGAGCACCCGCGCGGGTTGTGGCGGCGCACCACCCTGGAGGAGTACCGCAAGGCCGAGCCCGGCTGGGAGGTGCTGCTCGACGTCGACGCGCTGGCCGAGGCCGAGCACGAGAACTGGGTGTGGAAAGGCGCCGCGGTGCTGCGGCCCGGCCACCGGCTGGGGCTCGTGCAGCTCTCGCGCGGCGGCGCCGACGCGACGGTGGTGCGCGAGTTCGACCTGGACGCGCACGAGTTCGTCGAGGGCGGCTACTTCCTGGCCGAGGCGAAGAACCGCGTCGGCTGGATCGACGAGGACCGCGTGTACGTGGGCACCGACTTCGGGCCGGACACGCTCACCACGTCCGGCTACCCGCGGCTGACGAAGGAGTGGCGCCGCGGCACGCCGCTCGAGTCGGCCGAGCTGGTGTTCGAGGGCAAGCCCGACGACGTCGCCGTGGCCGCGTTCCACGACCCCACCGAGGGCTTCGAGCGCGACTTCGTGCACCGCTCGATCGACTTCTACCGCACCGAGGTGTTCCTGCGGACGCCGTCCGGGCTGGAGAAGCTCGACCTGCCCGACGACGTGGAGCTGTCGGTGGAGCGCGAGTGGCTCTACGTGCAGCCGCGCACGCCGTGGACCGTCGGTGCCACGGTGCACCCGGCCGGCGCGCTGCTGGTGATCGGGTTCGACGCGTTCCTGGCGGGCGAGCGGGACTTCACCGCGCTGTTCACGCCGGACGCGCACACCTCACTGGAGTACTACACGTTCACCCGCAACCACGTGCTGCTCGCGAAGCTGCGGGACGTGAAGACGGAGCTGGTCGCCCTCACGCCCGGCCCCGACGGCTGGACGGAGGCGCCGCTGGGCGGGGCGCCGGAGTTCGGCAGCGCGGACATCGTGGGCACCGACCCGGACGAGAGCGACGAGTACCTCGTGGACTCCTCCAGCTACCTCCAGCCCTCGACCCTGAGCCGGGGCGAGGTGGGCGGCGAGGTCGAGGTGCTCAAGCAGGCGCCCGGGTTCTTCGACGCGGCCGGGATCGAGGTCGCGCAGTACTTCGCAACGTCGGAGGACGGCACGAAGATCCCGTACTTCGTGGTGCGCCCGCCCGGCGCCGAGAACGGCCCGACGCTGCTCAACGGCTACGGCGGCTTCGAGGTGTCGCTGACGCCCGCGTACAGCGGCGTGATCGGCCGCGGCTGGGTCGCGCGCGGCGGCACGTACGTGGTTGCGAACATCCGCGGCGGCGGCGAGTACGGGCCGGAGTGGCACGCGCAGGCCGTGAAGGAAAACCGGCACAAGGTGTACGAGGACTTCTCCGCGGTCGCCCGCGACCTCGTCACCCGCGGCATCACCACGGCCGAGCGGCTCGGCATCCTCGGCGGCAGCAACGGCGGGCTGCTGATGGGCGTGATGCTCACGCGGTACCCGGAGCTGTTCGGCGCCGTCGTCAGCCAGGTGCCACTGCTCGACATGAAGCGCTACCACCTGCTGCTGGCGGGCGCGTCGTGGATGGCCGAGTGGGGCGACCCGGACGTGCCCGAGGAGTGGGAGTACATCGCGAAGTACTCGCCGTACCACAACGTCCACAAGGGACGGACGTACCCGCCGACCCTGTTCGCCACGTCCACAAGGGACGACCGCGTGCACCCGGGCCACGCCCGCAAGATGATGGCGCGGATGCAGGAACAGGGCCACGACGTGCGCTACTACGAGAACATCGAGGGCGGCCACGGCGGCGCGGCGGACAACGCGCAGCTGGCGTTCAAGTGGGCGCTGGTGTTCGAGTTCCTGTGGTCGCGGCTGTCCTGACGTGATGGGGGCGCCTTCACCGGCGCCCCCTTCACCTCCCCACCTTGCGCCAGATCACGACGGCGCCGATCACCAGCACCACCACCGCGCCGAGGCCGATCACGCCTTTGACCAGCAGGTCCATCAGCAGGTGGTGCAGCAGCTCGTCGCCGTTCACCGGTCGTCGAACCGGTTGAGCGCTTCCCTGGCCACACGGCTGCTTCGGCTGGTCCCCCGCTCTTGAAGCACGCGCGCGGCGAACCGCGCGGCCGTCGCCACGTGGTGGCCCTTTCCTTGGCGCCGCAGCGTGACCACCACCGCGAACACCACCAGGCCGAGCACCACCAGCCCGGCCGCGATCAGGCCGAACCGGATCAGCAACAGGTCGAGCACCGTCTCCATCGTCTCCCACCTCGTTTTCTATCACACCTGTGACATAAACATTGGTATCACAGGTGTGATAGAAAGGTCCAGTGCCCAAGGTCATCGACGGTGAACAACGCCGCGCGGACATCGCGGACGCCGTCCTGCGCCTCGCCGCGCGCGACGGCTTGCCGGCCGTGTCGCTGCGCTCGGTGGCCGCGGAGTCCGGCCTGAACATCGGGTCCGTCCGGCATTACTTCGACGGCCAGCGCGACCTCATGCGCTTCGCGATGCGCTCGACGATCGACCGCGTCTCCGCCCGCCTGGAACGCCGCCGCGCCTCGCTGCGACCCCTCTCGGAGCTGACGCCCGACGAGGCGGCCGCACAACTGACCGACTTCCTCGCCGAACTGCTCCCCCTCGATGCCCCCCGCCGCGCCGAAGCCACGGTGCTGGTCGAGTTCCTCGTCGCGGCCCGCGTGGACACCGACCTGACCGAACTGGCTCACGAAGCCCTGGACGGGACTTTGGCGTTGGCCCGCCGGATCGTCTCGGCACTGTCCCTGCCGCCCGCCGCGGCCGACCTGGAGGCCGAGCGGCTGGCCGCTTTGCTGGACGGCCTCACGTTCCGCTCGGCCCTGCACCCGGAGGCCACCCCGCCCGAGGTCTGCCGCGACGTCCTGCGGGCGCACCTCACCTCGCTCAGCGCAGAGTCCGCGGCCGCGCCCTGAACGGCCTCGTCGCGACCGGAGCCGTCCGTCCACCGTGGACATCGGCGACCACTTCTTCGAACCTGCCCAGCACCTCGGCCGCGAACCTCAGACGCGTGACTCCCAGCGTGCGCAACGCCCGCCCGTGATCCATGGTGACGGCCACCAACGCCCCGGCCATCACCACCCGCCACCCGCCGGCGACGAGTTTTCCTTTCACCCCGGGAAAACTCCCTCTGAGCTGATCACACTGGAACGGCACATGCCGCTCCTCATCCGCCAGAATCCGCGCCGCGACCTCCCTCGCGAGGGGATCGCCCGAGTTCTTCAGCGCCTTGTAGTAGCTCAGCGCCACGACTTCGGCGATCAGCAGCACCATCAGTTCCAGCCTCAGCCCCAACGCCCGCCTGAGCCAGACGAACACGGTGTCGGACCAGTGCTTGTGGATCGTCGCACTCCCGGCGGCTTTGAGCAGCTCCGCCAGCAACCGCGCGTGATTCTGCTCCTCGGCAACGAACAATTCCACCGCTTGCCGGTAGCGCGGGTCGGCCTTGGCGATCAGGTTGACCCCGGCCCCCGACTCCCCCACCTGGAACCGCTGCACACTCTTGATCACCGCCGGCTCCAGCTGTGCGCCTCTTCCCCACTCGGGCTCGGGGCGCACACTGCGCCGCTGTGCTTCTTCCCTGAACTCCTTCAGCCACTCCACGCGCCCGATGCTGGCGCACCGATGTGCGCACCCAACGGAGGCCGTGTGGAGATCCTGTGCGGAATCACGCGTGACCAACGGGCTAGTTGTAGTCGACCATGCCGAGGAATGCCCAAAGGCCCAGCCGTGGACCGACTTCGGTGGCCAGCCAGCGCAGGTAATCCGGATGCAGGTCGTCGTCTCCGCTGTCGAGGGCGGCGCGGCGCATCGCGCCGGACCAGTCGTCGCGGTCGAGCACCGTAGGCGTCACGCAACCGCCCGAGTCTGGCCGGAGGCAGTCGGAGGCGATCCGCCGCGGGGCTGTGGATTTGGTCGGCGAGCATCGTGGCGACCGCGAACCGGCGAGCAGTGGGCGGTTGAGTACCGAGGTGTCGAACGTGCTGTTCGAGAACGTCGGCCGCGTGGGCGTACTCCTCGATCCGCGTGCTCATTTCCCCATAATCGGCAAGCACGTGCATCAGCCGACCGGCGTGGTCGATCAGCTCGTCGTCGGCCGCCGGATCCGCGATCGCCTCGTGCAGTGCGGTTTTCACCGCGACCTCGCCGGCGACGTAGCCGTTGAGGAATTCCCCGTTGACGGCCCGTCGCAACAACCACGGCTTCGCGGCCGGATCGTCGAGCCGGCACAGCGCCTCGACCACGTAGACGCGGCCCCATCCCTCGACGCGCTCGGCCAGCCACAGCAGCGCCGTCGTGCCGCCGTCCAGCCGCTCCAGCGCCCGCGCGACGACGGCGGAAATGTATTCGTTGAGGTAGAAGGAGACGGACGTGCTGTGGAAGGAGTCCAGGAGATTGCCGGGTACAGCCGAAGGATCCGCGAAGTGGTCCGCGAGAATCCTTGCCGCGGCTATGCCGACCAGGCTCCTGTCCTCGGGTGGCCTGGGGCGGTTTCGGCCGCGGTGGAGCGCGTCGTCGGGGTAGGGCTCGCCGTCGCGGGGCAACGGTGAACCGGGTGACAACGAGTGCAGCCGCTGCGCATGGTTGAGCAAGGTCTGCCGGGGTCCGAGCGGCATCGGCTCGGGCTGGACCCTCACCGGCGTGCGGAGGTCTCGATTCTTTCGGTCATGGACCGAGCGTGGCAGCGAAACCCTCGGGCGGCAAACCATTACTCCACGAAGCCGGTAGCGGAAAAGCGAAGCGGGGAGCCGGAATCCCGGCTCCCCGCTTCACCACGATCAGCTACAACCCGACGTAGCCCCACACCCTTCACACGCGTAGCACGACCCCGCGGGACGCATCTTCGTGCCGCACGTCATGCACAAAGGCGCGTCGGCGGCTTTGCCCAGGTGGAGTTCCATCAGTTCGGCCGTGGAGTGCGCGTCCGGGGTGGACGGTTCCTGAGCGGGGGCCGAAGGGGCCGACGCCGGGGAGGAGTCGACGCTGGTGCGCAGGGCCTCGAGGTCCATGCCGCCGTAGTTGGATTCCACTTCGGCGGAGCGTTCGTCGGCGGTGAAGATGCCGAGTTGCGAGCGCTTCTCGTAGGGCAGGTAGTCGAGGGCCAGCCGGCGGAACAGGTAGTCCATCACGCTGGTGGCGATGCGGATGTCCGGGTCGTCCGTCATGCCGGCGGGTTCGAAGCGCAGGTTGGAGAACTTCGAGACGTAGAACTCCAGCGGGATGCCGTGCTGGAGGCCGACGGAGATGGACATCGAGAAGGCGTCCATGACGCCCGCCAGCGTCGAGCCCTGCTTGCCGAGCTTGACGAAGATCTCGCCGAGGCCGTCGTCCGGGTAGGAGCCGGCGTGGAGGTAGCCCTCGGCGCCGCCGACGGTGAAGGAGACGGTCTGGCTCGGGCGCTTCTTCGGCAGGCGGCGGCGCACCGGGCGGTACTCCACGACCTTCTCCGGCTCCGGCTCGGCTTCCTTCTTCTTCGCCGTGGACAGCGGCTGGCCGACCTTGCAGTTGTCGCGGTAGATCGCGAGCGCCTTGAGGCCCAGCTTCCAGCCCTGGAAGTAGATCTCCTCGACCTCTTCGACGGTCGCCGTCTCCGGCATGTTCACCGTCTTCGAGATCGCGCCCGACAGGAACGGCTGCACCGCGGCCATCATCCGCACGTGGCCCATCGGCGCGATGGAGCGCTCGCCCACCGCGCAGTCGAACACCTCGTAGTGCTCCGGACGCAGGCCCGGCGCGTCGACGACGTGGCCGTGCTGCGCCACGTACTCGACGATCGCCTCCACCTGCTCGTCCTGGTAGCCCAGCACCTTCAGCGCGCGCGGCACGGTCTGGTTCACGATCTGCATCGACCCGCCGCCGACGAGCTTCTTGAACTTCACCAGCGAGAAGTCCGGCTCGATGCCCGTGGTGTCGCAGTCCATCATGAAGCCGATGGTGCCGGTCGGCGCGAGCACCGAGGCCTGCGCGTTGCGCCAGCCGTGGCGCGTGCCGAGCTCGATGCCGCGCTGCCACTCCTCGGTGGCCAGCGCGCGGACGGCCGCGTCGTTGGAGTGGTACGTGCGGACCAGCTCGTTGGCCGCGGCGTGCTTGCGCATCACGCGCTGGTGCGCCTCGGCATTGCGCGCGTAGCCCTCGTACGCGCCGACGACCTTCGCCATCTCCGCCGAACGCCGGTACGACACCCCGGTCATCAGCGACGTGATCGCGCCGGCGAGCGCGCGGCCGCCTTCGGAGTCGTACGCGTGGCCCAGCGCCATCAGCAGTGCGCCCAGGTTGGCGTACCCGATGCCCAGCTGGCGGAACTTGCGCGTGGTGTCGGCGATCGGCTCGGTCGGGAAGTCGGCGAAGCAGATGGAGATGTCCATCGCCGTGATCACGAACTCCACGGCCTTCGCGAACAGCGGCGCGTCGAACGTGCCGTCCTCCGACACGAACTTCAGCAGGTTCAGCGACGCGAGGTTGCAGCTGGAGTTGTCGAGGTGCATGTACTCGCTGCACGGGTTCGACGCGCTGATGCGGCCGGACTCCGGGCAGGTGTGCCAGTCGTTGATCGTGCCGTCGTACTGCACGCCCGGGTCGGCGCACTCCCACGCGGCCTGCGCCATGGTGCGGAACAGCTTCTTCGCGTCGGTGCGCTCGATGACCTCGCCCGTGAGGCGGGCGCGCAGCCCGAACTCCGTGCCGTTCTCCACGGCCTGCATGAACTCGTCGGACACGCGCACGGAGTTGTTGGCGTTCTGGTACTGCACCGACGCGATGTCCGCGCCGGAGAGGTCCATGTCGAACCCGGCGTCGCGGAGGACCTTGATCTTCTCCTCTTCACGCGCCTTCGTCTGGATGAACTCCTCGATGTCGGGGTGGTCGACGTCGAGCACGACCATCTTCGCCGCGCGCCGCGTGGCGCCGCCGGACTTGATGGTGCCCGCGGACGCGTCGGCGCCGCGCATGAACGAGACCGGGCCGGACGCCGTGCCGCCAGAGGTGAGCAGCTCCTTCGAGGAGCGGATGCGGGAGAGGTTGAGGCCCGCGCCGGAGCCGCCCTTGAAGATCAGGCCCTCCTCGCGGTACCAGTTCAGGATCGACTCCATCGTGTCGTCGACCGACAGGATGAAGCACGCCGAGACCTGCTGCTTCGAGGACGTGCCGACGTTGAACCAGACCGGGGAGTTGAAGCTGAAGACCTGGTGCAGCAGCATCCAGGTGAGCTCGTGCTCGAAGATCTCCAGGTCGCCCGCGCCGGCGAAGTAACCGTGGTCCGCGGCGGCCTTCACGTACGTCTTCACCACGCGGTCGATGAGCTGCTTGAGGCTGCTCTCGCGCTGCGGGGAGCCGACGGCGCCGCGGAAGTACTTGCTGGTGACGATGTTGGTGGCGTTCACCGACCAGAACCCGGGGAACTCGACGCCCCGCTGCTCGAAGTTCACGCTGCCGTCGCGCCAGTTGGTCATCACGACGTCGCGCTGCTCCCACGCGACCTCGTCGTACGGGTGCACGCCTTCGGTCGTGAAGACCCGCTTGACGGACAGACCGCCACTGGCCTTTTTCTTGCTCCGGCCGGCGGCCGCCGCGCCGGTTCCCACGGTTTCGGTCATCGGGTCTCGTCCCTCGCTCCCGCGCGGCGCAGGCGACACTCAGTCATCTCCGGCGCGCTCGCTTCCTTCTTCCGCGGCAGTCCCCGCCATGGCTTCCCGCAGGTCCGCGATCTCCTTCTCGAAGTCCTCGACCGAGGAGAACGAGCGGTAGACGCTGGCGAACCGGAGGTAGGCGACCCCGTCGAGCTCCCGCAAGGGACCGAGGATGGCCAGGCCGACCTCGTGGCTCGGGATCTCCGCCAGACCGGCGGAGCGGATCGACTCCTCCACGCGCTGCGCGAGCTTCTGCAGCGCGTCGTCGTCGACCGGCCGGCCCTGACAGGCCCGCCGCACGCCGTTGACGACCTTGTCCCGGCTGAACTGCTCGGTGACGCCGGACCGCTTGACGACGGCGAGCACCATCGTCTCCGACGTGGTGAAGCGCCGGCCGCACTGGGCGCACGAGCGCCGCCGCCGGATCGCCTGTCCTTCATCCACCTCTCGGGAGTCGACGACCCGAGAGTCCGCATGCCGGCAGAACGGGCACCTCATCCGCCGATCACCTTCCCCTCAACGCCGGCCGAGTCCATCCACGCCGGCCCCTGCCGCCACGCTACGGCCTGGACCACGACCACCCCGCACGGACCCGCGCCTGGTGATCGACTTGTGGACAACCGGTGGGTGAACACCGCCCAGCTGTGGACAACTGGTCTCCAGTCTACCCCTACCTGTGGACCAACTACAGCGGTGTAACTACCAGATGTAGGGGTTGACCATAGATCGCCCGGACGGCCCACGCAAGCGACACAAGCGGGTGAAGAAGGCACCGATTCGGGGTGCGATCGCGCACATCCCGACGGTCACGAACCGAACCCGGCCACCTCCGACGCGACCGGCACGGTGAGCGGCAGACCCGGCACGAGGACGGCGTCGTCGAGGTGGTTGAGCTGTTTGATGCGCTCGACCACGGCGGCCTGGTCCGAGTCGGGGGCGAACCGGGCGGCGATCGCGGTCAGCGTGTCGCCCTGCTGCACGGACACCGACGCCGTGCGCGCGGGCACCGCGCCACCCGGCGTGCCGGACCCGAAAACACCCAGAACGGTGACCACCAGGCAGGCGGCGACGGCGATCGCGGCGAGCCACGGCCACCGCACGGCGGGCCGGCGCGGCTCGGCACACGTGGCCGGCACGACGCGATGCCCCGCGACCACCCGGGCGCGTGTCGGCGGCCGCAGCGGCTCGCCCCGGCGCTCGCGCGTGCCGCGAACGGGTGTCGTGGGACCGATCGGGGGACCCGAGGGAACCCGAGCCGGAGCGGCGGCCTGCCGGGCGGGCCGGAGCGGGCGGACGATCCCGCGGTCTGCCAGAATCGACATGGCGAACCTCCTTCTGACCTGCTGATCGGTTCGATCCGAGCCCGGTCCGGTGCTCTCACCGGCGACAATGCGGTTCAGGTCGAACAGGCGTTCTATCGAACGTCCGTGCGAAGGTCTACCACCCCGCACCGACAAAATCGAGAGGACACGGCGTGTCGATCGAACAGATGTTTGAAATCGTCACGCTCGGTGGGCTAACGTCGGTGACCAGGACATCTGCCGGGCAGATGTCGCCGGCGAGGGCACCCGCGTCCGCGGGAGCCGGCCGGCGCACGCGTTACCCGCGGGCCGCCGGCGAGGCGACCGTGAAACATCTGGGAGGCGACGCCCAGTGGGGAGAGGACACACAGTGGCGAAGGAGAGCAAGGCGGGCACCACGCCCGGTGGCTCGGGCAAGGTGACGGCCCTGCCCGAGGTCTACGACGTGGACGAGACGCTGACTGTGCGGCAACAGCAAGTGCTCGACGTGATCCGCACCTGGGTGGCCCGGTTCGGCTACCCGCCGAGCGTCCGCGAGATCGGCGAGGCCGTGGGGCTCACGTCGACCTCGTCGGTGTCCCACCAGCTGCGGGCGTTGCAGCGCAAGGGATACCTGCGCCGCGACGCGAACCGGCCGCGGGCCGTGGGCGTGCTCTCGACGACGGACGACAACCCGATGGGCATCGACATCGACCAGCAGCCGTCCATGCCGAAGGCGGCGTACGTGCCGCTGGTCGGCCGGATCGCGGCCGGTGGCCCGGTGCTGGCGGAGCAGGCGATCGAGGACGTGTTCCCGCTGCCGCGCGAGATCGTCGGCGAAGGTGAGCTCTTCCTGCTCAGCGTCACCGGCGACTCGATGGTCGACGCCGCCATCACCGACGGCGACTGGGTCGTGGTCCGCCAGCAGCCCGCCGCCGAGAACGGCGACATCGTGGCCGCCATGATCGACGGCGAGGCCACGGTGAAGACGTTCAAGCGCAAGGACGGCCACGTCTGGCTGATGCCGCACAACGAGGCCTACGAACCGATCCCCGGCGACGACGCCACCATCCTCGGCAAGGTCGTCGCGGTCCTCCGGCGCCTCTAGACCAGGAACCCCACCCACGCGGCCGCGGGCCGGCGACGAGGATGCCCGGCCTCGATCGTCCCCGCGCCGCGGGCGGGAGCTTCCCGGTGTCCGGTGTGGACGGTGCCGCGCGGCCCGCCGGGTGCTGAGTGGCCCGTTGAGTGGTCTTGGCTTGTGGTCTCGCCGTGTGTGTGCCACGCCCCGGTCGCCTCCCCGGAGCGGACCTCGGCGGCCAGGACGCAGCCAGCCAGGCCCAGCGACCAGGACTCACCGGCGTGGGTTCACCGCTGAAGCGTGCGGCCGTTCACCCGCGCGAGTTCCGGCGGCCCGGGTGCATCAGCGTGGATTCGCCACCACGGGTTTCCTCAGCGCGAGTCGACCGGAGTCAGCCCGACGGGCCGCGGGGAACGCAGCTGAGCCGACCCGCATTCAGCGGCTCGGACCCACCCGGACGGGCCTCCGCAGCGCGGAGGTCACCGAAGCCGGTTCACCGCCGCAGCGTGCACCCGCTCACCCGCGCGAGTTCGGCGGCGCATGTTCATCAGCGTGGGTTTGCCACTGCGGGTTCTTCAGCGCTCGCCGACCTGAGTCAGCGCGGCAGCGCCCGGCGAACGCAGCCGAGCCGGCTCGCAGCGTCCAGACCCAGCCGGGCAAACCCAGCGAGCGGCCAGAACTCACCGGCGCGGGCGGCGCCGAACCCGGCTCAGCAAAAACCAGCCGATCAGCACCACGACCACCGCGATGCCCACCACCGGCAGCAGTGGCAGGCCGGACGAGTCGTCCGAGCCGCCGGTCGCTCCGGAGGCGGGGGGCTTGGCCGCCTCGCGTTGGGGTGCGGCGGCGCCCGCCACCAGGGCCGTCGCGTTTTTCACCGCGCGGATGGGCTGGCCGACGCCTTCGCTGCCCGACAGCAGGGTGCCGTCGGGTTCGAAGGCGAGGGCTTCGCCCTGCTTCTCGTTCGGCAGGGGGATCCGTACGGGGTTGCGTTTGAGCGCCTCCAGCACGTCGCCGTCCGGGGCGGGGTACAGGTAAGCGTCGGTGTAGGTGCGCAGGGCCACGATGTGGCCGTCGGCGCTGGTGGCGCCGCCCGTGACCAGCACGGAGCCGAAGGCGCCCACCGGGCCGCCCACCGTGTCGGTGTCGTGGATGGTCAGCGAACCGACCTTCTCCAACGCGGTCGGCCCGGGCGTGGCCAAGGGGCCGGTCGGCCGGTAGACGGCCGCGTCGCCCAGCACTTCCTTGGTGATCAGGTACGGCGTGCCCGAGCGGTCGAGCAGCAGGGCCTCGGTGTCGTGCGGCCCGTCGGGGTAGGTCAGGCGGTGCAGCGTCACGCTGCCGCCCGAAGGTTTCATCGCCATGAGCGCCACGGTCGTGCGCTTGTGGCTGTTGTCGCCGGTGTCCGAGAGCCACAGGGTGCCGTCGGCCGCGCGTGCGAGGTCCTCGACGTCGTACGGGTCGGTGCTCGCGGAGAGCACCTTCTGCACCTTGCACGAGTGGTCGAGGACGAAGACCTGCACCTTCGTGCCGCCGTCGTTGATCGCGTACCAGTGCTCGCCGTCGGAGACGAGGCCGGAGAGCTCCCCCAGCCGCGAGTCGGTGACCTTGCACAGCGATGAGGGCGCGGGTGGTGGCGCCGCCGCGGCAGCGGGCACAGCGCCCAGCACCAGCAAACCCGCCGTCACCGCGAGGACGACCCGCACCAGCTCACCTCCGTAGTGTGCGGCCCGGTCCGGCCGCACACTACGGAAGACGTTCAGAGCGCCGAGGAGTTGGTTTCGTACCGGCGCAAAGCCGCCGCGAGGTCCGGGTGGACCCGCACGAGCAGCCGCGTGCCGTCGGCCACGTGCTCCTCCTCGAGCACCTCGCCGTCCGCGTGGGCGCGGGCCACGAGCTCGCCACGCGAGTACGGGACCAGCGCCTCGACCACGACCTGCGGCCGCGGCAGGCGGTCGGCGAGCACCTCGGCCAGCTCCGGGATGCCCGCGCCGGTCCGGGCGGACACCAGCACGGAACCCGCCAGCTGGTGCCGCAGCCGGGCGAGCGTGACCTGGTCGGCCGCGTCGGCCTTGTTGATCACGAGCAGCTCGGGCGGCAGCGGCTCCTTGCGGGTGCGGGTGATCTCGCCGAGCACTTCGCGCACGGCGTTCACCTGCTCCTCGGGCGCCGGGTCGGCTCCGTCGACGACGTGCAGCAGCAGGTCGGCGTCGGCCGCCTCCTCCAGCGTCGAGCGGAACGCGTCCACCAGCTGGTGCGGCAGGTGCCGCACGAACCCGACGGTGTCGGTGAGGGTGAACGTGCGCCCGTCGGCCGTCTGGGCCCGGCGCGTGGTCGGGTCCAGGGTGGCGAACAGCGCGTCCTCCACCAGCACCCCCGCGCCGGTCAGCGCGTTGAGCAGGCTCGACTTGCCGGCGTTGGTGTAGCCGACGATCGCCACGCTGGGCACCTCGTTGGCCACGCGCCGGCCGCGCTTGGTCTCGCGGATCGTGTCCATCGACGCGATCTCGCGGCGCAGCTTCGCCACGCGCTTGTTGATCCGCCGCCGGTCGGTTTCCAGCTTCGTCTCACCGGGACCGCGCAGGCCCACACCGCCGTTGGCGCCACCGGCACGGCCACCGGCCTGCCGGGACAGCGACGCACCCCAACCACGAAGCCGCGGGATGAGGTACTGCAGCTGGGCCAGCTCGACCTGCGCCTTGCCCTCCTTGGAGCGGGCGTGCTGCGCGAAGATGTCGAGGATCAGGGCGGTCCGGTCGATCACCTTGACCTTGACCTTCTCCTCCAGCTGGCGCAGCTGGCCGGGCGAGAGCTCGCCGTCGCAGATCACCGTGTCCGCGCCGGTCGCCACCACCACGTCACGCAGCTCCCGCACCTTGCCGGAGCCGACGTAGGTGGCCGGGTCGGGCTTGGTGCGCCGCTGGACGAGGCCCTCGAGCACCTCGGAACCGGCGGTCTCGGCCAGCCTCGCCAGCTCGGCGAGGGAGGCTTCCGACTGCTCGGCGGTGCCTTCGGTCCACACGCCGACCAGCACGACGCGCTCCAGCCGCAGCTGGCGGTATTCGACCTCGGTGACGTCTGTGAGTTCGGTCGACAGGCCTGCGACGCGGCGGAGCGAGGCGCGGTCCTCGAGCTCCATCTCACCGGTCGACGGGTCGTCGTCGTACAGGTCTTCGTGTGTCAGTTCTGTCATCGTGCCTCCATGCTCCCACGATTCGGCGCGGGAGCCGAGTGATTACCTGCTGGGATAGACGGACAAATAGATCGCGGTCCGGTCGGCGCCGGGCCGGGCGGGCCGTTCACGGAACTCCTCGAGCAGCTGCGTGAGCCGGTCCTTGAACTCGGCGACCTCGGCGGGCGAGACCTGGAACACGAGCCGGCTGGCGTCGACCTCGGCGGGGTCGGCCTCCCCGATCTCGGCGAGGTAGGCCTCGAGCATGGCCTGGCCGACGGACGCGCCGGCCTCGCCGTTGTCGAGCTGCCAGGACAGGCCGGTGGACAGGTACGGGATCTCCTTGGCACCACGAGCACCGCGGCGCTCCTCCTGCGGGGCGAGAAAACCCGTTTCCACCAGGCGCCGCACGTGGTGCAACGTGGTCGCCGGGTCGCGGCCGAGCCGCTCGGCCAGCTCCTTGTTGGTCATGGCCTCGAAGGAGGTCAACCGGATGATGCGCAGGCGTATTCCGGACGCGAGCGCGGCGGCCTCGGCCTCCGTCGAAGGGCGTCGTGGGGTCGGCACCCGCACAGCCTAGGCACGAGTAAGTGATTGACACTTTCCAATCACTCGTCGACACTCGATCGAGTGAACCGGGACTCCCTCTTCTTCCACGCCGACTTCCGGCGGCTCTTCACCGGCGACACGGCGAGCCAGCTCGGCACGTTCGTCGGCATCACGGCGATCCCGCTGCTGGCAGCGGTCACGCTGGCGGCGACGCCGTTCGAGATGGGCCTGCTGACGACGGCCGAGACGCTGGGGTTCCTGCTCATCGGCCTGCCGGCGGGCGTGTGGGTGGACCGGATGCGCAAGCGGCCCGTGATGCTCGCGGCCGACCTCACCCGGGCCCTGCTGATCCTGAGCATCCCGGTCGCGTGGTGGACCGGTGTGCTCACGATGCCGCAGCTGATCGGCGTCGTGCTGTTCGTGGGCATCGGCACGGTGTTCTTCGACGTGTCCTACCAGGCCTACCTGCCCGCGCTCGTGGGCCGCGACCGCCTGCTGGAGGGCAACGCGAAGCTGCAGGGCGTGCAGTCCTCGGCCCAGATCGCCGGGCCGAGCGCGGCGGGTGTGCTGGTGCAGTTCGTGGGCGCGGCCAGCACGGTGCTGGTCACCGGCCTCGGTTACCTCGCCTCCGCACTGTGCCTGTGGCGGATCCGCACGGTCGAGACGCTGCCCGAGAAGACCGGCCACGAACGCCTGCTGCCACAGATGCTCGAGGGCCTGAGGTTCGTGTTCACCGACAAGCCGCTGCGCGCCATCGTCGCGTGCACCGCCACCGCGAACCTCTTCGGCGCCGCCGCGCAGGCCGTGGAGGTGCTGTTCCTGACACGCACGGCCGGGCTGCCACCGGCGGCGGTCGGCGGGCTGCTGGCCGTCGGCGGCATCGGCGGGATCCTCGGCGCACTGTTCTCGGGCCCGATCATCCGCCGCGTCGGGCAGGCGCGGTCGATCTGGCTGCTGCCGATGCTCGTGTGGCCCGGCAACCTGCTCGTGCCGCTGGCGGGACCCGGCTGGCGCGTGCCCCTCGCCGGCTTCGGCCTCGCGCTGGCCGGGTTCGGCGTGATCCTCTACAACGTCGCGCAGGTCTCCTACCGCCAGGCGATCACACCCGACCGCCTGCTCGGCCGGATGAACGCGAGCGTGCGGTTCATCGTGTGGGGCACGATGCCGCTCGGGGGCCTGCTGGGCGGCGCGCTCGGCGAAGGGCTCGGGCTGACCGGTGCCCTGTGGACGGCGGTGATCGGCCAGCTGGCCGCCGCGCTGTGGGTCGTGTGCTCGCCGCTGCGGCGCATGCGTGACCTGCCGGTGGGCGAGAAAGCGGTGGAGGCGCCCGCCTAGAGTTGGTTCATGAACGCATCCCCCCAGCCCAGCCCTCGTGTCCCGGACAAGGTCGGTGTCGACGGTCTGGAGGCCAAGTGGGTAGCGGTATGGGAGCGCGACGGCGTCCACCGCTTCGACCGCACGAAGCCGCGCGAGGCCGTCTACTCGATCGACACCCCGCCGCTCACGGCGAGTGGTTCGCTCCACATCGGCCACGTGTTCTCCTACACGCACACCGACGTCCTCGCGCGCTACCAGCGCATGCGCGGGCGTGAGGTGTTCTACCCGGTCGGCTGGGACGACAACGGCCTGCCCACCGAGCGCCGCGTGCAGAACCACTACGGCGTGCGCTGCGAGCCGGCCCTGCCCTACGACCCGTCGTTCACGCCGCCGGCCAAGCCCGGCAAGGACGTGATCCCGGTGTCGCGCCGCAACTTCGTGGAGCTGTGCCGCACGCTGTCCGAACAGGACGAGAAGGTCTTCGAGGACGTCTGGCGGCGCGTGGGCCTGTCGGTGGACTGGACGCTGGCGTACCAGACCATCGACCCGGCCACCACGGAGATCTCGCAGCGCGCCTTCCTGCGCAACCTCTCCCGAGAGGAGGCCTACCAGGCCGAGGCGCCGACGTTGTGGGACACCACTTTCCGCACCGCCGTCGCGCAGGCCGAGCTGGAGGACCGCGAGCGGCCCGGCGCGTACCACGACCTCGTGTTCCGCACCGGCGAAGGCGCCGAGGTGCTCATCTCCACCACGCGGCCCGAGCTGCTGCCCGCGTGCGTCGCGCTCGTGGCGCACCCGGACGACGAACGCTATCGCGACCTCGTCGGGAAAACGGTGCGCACGCCCGTGTTCGGCGTCGAGGTGCCGGTGCACGCGCACCACCTCGCCGATCCCGAGAAGGGCACCGGCATCGCGATGGTCTGCACCTTCGGCGACACCACCGACGTCACGTGGTGGCGCGCGCTGCGGCTGGAGACGCGCCCGGTGCTCGGGCGCGACGGCCGGTTCCTGCCCGAGCCGCCGCGGGGGGTGCCCGCCGAGGCGTACGCGCCGCTGGCCGGCAAGACCGTCCACACGGGACGCCAGCTGCTCGTCGAGGCGCTGCGGGCCGAGGGGTCGCTGCGCGGTGAGCCGCGGACGATCACGCACGCGGTGAAGTTCTACGAGAAGGGCGACCGGCCGCTCGAGATCGTCACCAGCCGCCAGTGGTACCTCACCAACGGCGGGCGCGACGAGAAGCTGCGCGCGAAGCTGATCGAGCGCGGCGGCGAGCTCAACTGGGTGCCGCCGCACATGGAGGTGCGCTACCGCGCCTGGGCCGAGGGCCTCACGAGCGACTGGCTGGTGAGCCGCCAGCGGTTCTTCGGCGTGCCCATCCCCGTCTGGTACCCCCTCGACGAGCACGGCGAGCCCGACCACGACGCGGTGCTGGTGCCGCCGGATTCGGCCTTGCCCGTGGACCCGACCACCGACGTGCCGCCCGGCTACACCGAGGACCAGCGCGGGAAACCGGGCGGGTTCGCCGGCGAGGTGGACGTGATGGACACGTGGGCCACGTCGTCGCTCACGCCGCAGATCGCCGGGCGCTGGAGCCTCGACGACGACCTGTTCCGCCGCGTCTACCCGTACTCGCTGCGGCCGCAGGCGCACGAGATCATCCGCACCTGGCTGTTCTCCACGGCCGTGCGCTCGGAGCTGGAAGAGCACGTGCTGCCCTGGCGCGACGCGGTGATCTCCGGCTGGGTGCTCGACCCGGACCGCAAGAAGATGTCGAAGTCGAAGGACAACGTCGTCACGCCGGCCGCGCTGCTGGACCAGTTCGGGCCCGACGCCGTGCGCTACTGGGCGGCGAGCGCGCGGCCCGGCGTCGACACGGCCGAGGACCAGGGCCAGATGAAGGTCGGACGCCGGCTGGCCACGAAGCTGCTCAACGTGAGCCGGTTCGTGCTCGGCCTCGGCCTGCCCTCGGCGGACGCGGTGGTGACGGAACCGCTGGACCGGTCAGTGCTCGCCGCGCTCGGGCGCGTGGTCGGCGAGGCGACGGCGGCGTTCGAAGGCCTGGACCAGGCACGGGCGCTGCAGGTGACGGAGACGTTCTTCTGGACCTTCTGCGACGACTACGTCGAGCTGGTCAAGGCTCGCGCGTACGGCGACCGCGGCGAGGCGGCGGCCGACTCGGCGCGCGCGGCGCTGACGACCGCGCTTTCGGTGCTGGTGCGGCTGTTCGCGCCGGTGCTGCCTTACACGGCCGAGGAGGTCTGGTCGTGGTGGCAGGAGGGTTCGGTGCACCGCGCGCCGTGGCCTTCGGCGCCGTCGATCGAGGGTGACCCCGCGCTGCTGCCGCTGGCCGGCTCGGTGATCGCGGCCGTGCGGCGGGCCAAGACGGACGCGAAGGTGTCGATGCGCTCGGCCGTGGAGACGCTCACGGTGAGCGCCTCCGACGACCTGCTGACCGGGTTCGCCGCGGTGTCGGACGACGTGCGCGCGGCCGGGGTGATCTCCGCGGTGACCACTCGTCCCGGTGACGGTGAGCTGGCCGTCGAGGTGACGGTGGGCTGAGCGCTCCCCCAATGTGGCGTTCGGTGCGTTGAGCGCAACCAACGCCACATTGGCTGCGCTCAGCGCAACCAACGCCGCATGGGGGCGCGTTACGCCCCGGCGGCGGCCCACCAGGCTTCGTCGAGCTCGCCGCGCGCGACGATCTCCGCCGGGCCGGTGAGGGTGGCCGCACCGCGTTCGACGGTGACGACCACACGGCCGCCAGGGATGTCCACAGTGGACTCGCCCGTGTCGGTGCCGGCCAGGTGCAGCGCGGCGGCGACCGCGGCCACCGTGCCGGTGCCGCACGAGCGCGTCTCCCCCACGCCCCGCTCGTGGACGCGCATGCGCAGCGCGCCCTGGCCGAGCAGGTTCACGAACTCGAGGTTCACGCCGGTCGGGAACACGTCGTGGTCGAAGTCGGGCTGCTCACGCAGGTCGAGGTCGGCGACGTCGTCGTCGAGCACCGACACCAGGTGCGGGTTGCCGACGTCCACGGCCACGCCCGAGAACGGGCTGCCCGCCACCACCGTGACCGAGGTGCCGGTGATCGTGGCCGGGCCCATGCCGACGGTCACGGAGCGGTCGGGGTGGACCACCACCGGCCGGTCGCCCGCGCGGGTGCCGACGGTGAAGTGGCCGTCGCCCGCCAGGCCGGCGTCGACGAGGTAGCGGGCGAACACGCGCACGCCGTTGCCGCACATCTCGGCGATGGAACCGTCGGCGTTGCGGTAGTCCATGAACCACTCGCCCTCGGACGCCTCACCCGCCGCGTTGGCGCGCACCACGCGCAGCACGCCGTCGGCGCCCAAGCCGCGCCGGCGGTCGCACAGGGCCGCCACGCGCTCCGCCGTGAGGTCGAGGCGGCCGGACGCGTCGGGCAGCAGCACGAAGTCGTTCTGCGTGCCGTGCCCCTTGAGAAACTCGATGCCGCCCATGGGGACAAGATTACTGGGCCAGGGCGTCGAGCACGCGCGCGGCCAGGTCGGGGGAAGCGCCGTCGAACCACCGGATCCGCTTGTCGCGGCGGAACCAGGAGCGCTGCCGCCGGACGAAGCGGCGGGTGGCCTGTGCGGTCGCGGCGGCGGCCGCGGCGAAGTCGCCTTCGCCGTCGAGCTCGGCGAGCACCTGCTGGTAGCCCAGCGCCCGCGACGCCGTTTTGCCGTCGCGCAGGCCGCGGGCTTCGAGCCGCCGCACCTCGTCGACGAGCCCGGCCTCGAACATCCGCTCCACCCGCAGGTCGACGCGCTCGTCGAGCTCGCCGGCGTCGCGGTCGATGCCGATCAGCACCGTGCCGTAGCGCGCGGGGCCGGGCTTGGGCAGGTTCGCGGAGAAGGGCTCTCCGGTCAGCTCCATGACCTCGAGGGCGCGCACGATCCGGCGGGTGTTCGTCGGCAGGATGGCGGCGGCTGCGGCCGGGTCTTGTTCGGTCAGGCGCGCGTAGAGGACCGCCGTGCCGCGTTCGGTCGCTTCTTCGTCGAGCCGGGCCCGGACGCCCGCGTCGGTGCCGGGAAACTTCAGGTCGTCGAGCACAGCCTGCACGTAGAGGCCGGAGCCGCCGGTCAGGACGGGCACGCGGCCGGCGGCGAGGAGGTCTTCGATCACGCGGCGAGCGTCGCGCTGGTAGGCCGCGACGGACGCGGTCTCGGTGACGTCGAGGACATCGAGCAGGTGGTGGGGCACGCCGCGCCGCTCGGCTTCGGTGGCCTTGGCCGTGCCGAGGTCCATGCCGCGGTAGAGCTGGAGCGCGTCGGCGTTCACGACCTCGCCGCCGAGAGCGAGGGCCAGCTCCACGGCCAGCGCCGTCTTCCCGGTGGCCGTGGGACCGACGACAGCGACCGGACGAGGCGGCTGAGCAGGGCTGATCACGCTGGCCGAGGGTACCTGGACGGGGAGGACCGCCGACACGGAGCGTCAAGGAGAAGTAGGATCACTGGCTTCAGGTGGCTCATCCAGTACCACAGCAGGCGCTGAGCTGCTTGAATGCCGCTGGGGCCCCATGCCCCCGGAAGCACCACAGCGTAACCCGGCCCCGCAGCACGCGGGGCGCCCGCACCAGCGGGCGTACAGGCGATAAGGAGCCTGCGATGGCCCAGGAGAACACGTCCAGCGGCACCCCGGCACCGCACCCCGTGCCCCACGCGCCCGGCGGCGCCCAGACCGCACCCCCGGTTCCGGCCGCCGAGCCCAGCCCGTCCACCTGGGGCCGGGTCGACGCCGAGGGCACAGTTTTCGTCTTCACGGCCGACGGCGAACGCGCGGTCGGGGTCTGGCAGGCGGGCACACCCGACGAAGGACTGGTGCACTACGCCCGCCGCTTCGACGACGTGCGCACCGAGGTCGAGCTGCTGGAGACCCGGCTGAGCTCGGGCGTCGGCGACCCGAAGCACGCGCTGTCGAACGCCACGCAGATCCGCGACGGGCTGGCCGAGTCGGCGGTGGTCGGTGACCTCGCCGCGCTGGCCGCGCGCGTCGAGTACGTGATCGCCGCCGCCGAGAAGGCGCTGGGCAAGGTCAAGCAGGAGCGCGAGGAGGCCCGCGCGGCCGCCGTTTCGCGCAAGCAGGAGCTGGCCGAGGAAGCCGAGAAGATCGCCGCCGACTCGACCCAGTGGAAGGTCGCGGGCGACCGGCTGCGCACGATCCTGGACGAGTGGAAGACGGTCAAGGGCGTCGACCGCAAGACCGACGACGAGTTGTGGAAGCGGTTCTCCAAGGCCCGCGAGGCGTTCAACCGCCGCCGCGGCTCGCACTTCGCGGAGCTGGACAAGCAGCGCGCGAGCGCCAAGCACCGCAAGGAAGAGCTCATCGCCGAGGCCGAGTCGCTCGCCGAGTCCGACGACTGGGGCGCCACCGCCGGCCGCTACAAGGAGCTGATGGCCGAGTGGCGCGCCGCGGGCCGCGCGCCCAAGGACAGCGACGAGGCCCTGTGGCAGCGCTTCCGCGCGGCCCAGGACGCCTTCTTCGCCCGCCGCTCGGCCGTGTTCACCGAACGCGACGCCGAGTTCGCCGGCAACGCCGCCCGCAAGGAAGAGCTGCTGGTCGAGGCGGAGAAGATCGACGTCGCCGCCAACCTCGACGCCGCCAAGTCCGCGCTGCGCCGCATCCAGGAACAGTGGGACGAGATCGGCAAGGTCCCCCGCGAACGCATCCGCGAGCTCGACGGCCGCCTCAAGGCCGTCCAGGACGCCGTCAAGTCCGCCGAGGACAGCCGCTGGCGCCGCACCGACCCCGAGGCCCAGGCCCGCGCCGCCCAGTTCCGCGAGCGCGTCGAGCAGTTCGAGTCGCAGGCCGCCAAGGCCCGCGCCGCGGGCGACGAGCGCCGCGCTCGCAAGGCCGACGAGCAGGCGGCTCAGTGGCGCGAGTGGATGGAAGCGGCGGAGGCCGCGGTGGCGGATCGCTGATTGTTTCCGGAGAGGGCCGCTCCTCGGGTTTCGCCCGGGGAGCGGCCTTTTTCGATCGTTCGGGTTGTTGGTGGTCGCGACGGGTGATCAGCTGACAGGCTCGGTACTCGCGGTGGCGTGGGTGGCGCGCGCGAAACACTCGCGGTGGGCTGGCCTGCTCGCTACGCGTGTGGCGTGGGTGCTCGCGTCGGCTGAAGGAATGAAGGGTCCCTTCACGACCGCCCAGGGGGACCCCCGGTTTCCATTCTCTCACTCCGGCACGACAAAAATCGCACCACGAGCAGCGCGACCGGGACCGCCGCGCCGTCGGATCAAGGCGCGGCGAGGCTTCCCCCGGTTCTCAAGCGCGCGAGAAAGCCGTCCGCATCCACATCGTCGCCAGGACGATCGTGGCGATCCACGCGACGATCATGCCGATTCCCGGGCCGCCGCCGGTGGCGCCGTTGGCGTGGGCCGACTGTTGGGACCACACGGACAGCAGGCCGTCCACCGAGGCGAACCAGCCGCCGGCGGCGCAGCACCAGGCGACCCACCAGCGGCGCGTCGCCACGCCCACCGCGCCGGCGAGGACGCCGATGCCCGTGGACGTCGCGGCGAACAGTTGCGGGATGCCGCCGCCGGCGCCCTGCAGCACCTGGTAGCCCGCGTGGTCGCCGACCCAGGGCAGGAACTGCGCCACGAGCAGCACGACGATGAACACGGCGATGTAGAAGCCGCGACGGCCCAGCTCCACCGTGCGAGACGCGCGCGCTCCCGCCTGGTCGATCTGGTCGGTCAGCTCCTCGTCGACCTCGGCCGGCGTTCCTGGCTCGCTCACAGCGCACACCCACTCACCGGGGCCGGCTCGACGGCCGGGGCTCCGAAGCCCGGCAGTCCCAGCGTGACCCCGCTCGTCTTGGGCCGAAGACCCGCTTCGGCGTTGTCGCCCGCTCGCGTGCGGCGGTGCGTCAGGAGGTCGCCGTCGGCGACCAGGTGGTGCGGGGCGCCGTAGGTGATCACCGTCTCGACGACGTCGCCCGGGCGCACCCCACGGTCCACAACGGACCCGGCGGGCGTGAAGTGCACGAGCCGGCCGTCGCGGGCGCGGCCGCTCATGCGGTGCGTCTCGGCGTCCTTGCGGCCCTCGCCCGCGGCCACGAGCAGCTCGACCTTGGTCCCGACCAGCTTCTTGTTCTCCGCCCAGGAGATCTCGTTCTGCAGCTCGACCAGCCGGTCGTAACGCTCCTGCACGACCTCCTTCGGCAGCTGGCCGTCCATCGTCGCGGCCGGCGTGCCGGGGCGCTTCGAGTACTGGAACGTGAACGCGCTGGAGAACCGCGCCTCGCGCACCACGTCGAGCGTCGCCTGGAAGTCCTCTTCGGTCTCGCCGGGGAAGCCGACGATGATGTCCGTGGTGATCGCCGCGTCGGGCATCGCCGAGCGGACCTCGTCGAGGATCTTCAGGTAACGCCCGGAGCGGTACGAGCGCCGCATCTCGCGCAGCACCCGGTCCGAACCCGACTGCAGCGGCATGTGCAGCTGGTGGCACACGTTCGCGGTGTCGGCCATGGCGTCGATCACGTCGGACGTGAACGCCGCGGGGTGCGGCGAGGTGAACCGCACACGCTCGAGACCACTGATCCCGCCGGTCGCGCGCAGCAGCTTGCCGAACGCCAGGCGGTCGCCGAACTCGACGCCGTAGGAGTTCACGTTCTGCCCCAGCAGCGTCACCTCGAGCACGCCCTCGGCCACGAGCGCCTCGACCTCGGCGAGGATCTCGCCCGGGCGGCGGTCGCGTTCCTTGCCCCGCAACGACGGCACGATGCAGAACGTGCAGGTGTTGTTGCACCCCACCGAAACCGACACCCAGCTCGCGTACGACGACTCGCGGCGCGCGGGCAGCGTGGAGGGGAACGTCTCGAGCGACTCGAGGATCTCCACCTCGGCCTCGGCGTTGTGCCGCGCGCGCTCCAGCAGCGTCGGCAGCGCGCCGATGTTGTGCGTCCCGAACACGACGTCGACCCACGGGGCGCGCTTGACGATCTCCCCGCGGTCCTTCTGCGCCAGGCAGCCGCCCACGGCGATCTGCATGTCCGGGTTGGCGACCTTGTCCGGGCGCAGGTGGCCCAAGGTGCCGTACAGCTTGTTGTCCGCGTTCTCCCGCACGGCGCAGGTGTTGAACACGACCAGGTCCGGCTTCGCCTCCGCGCTCGCGGGGACGTACCCGGCCTCCTCGAGCTGACCGGCGAGCCGTTCCGAGTCGTGCACGTTCATCTGGCAGCCGAAGGTGCGGATCTGGAAGGTCTTGCGATTCTCGGTCATCAGGTAGCCAGGGTAACCCCCGCCGACCTCGGCTAAGCCGCCGCCCACCTGGTTGAACGCGGTCCCGGCCGGATCTCGCTCGGCTCGTCCCGCGCGCGGTTTTTGTCGGTGTGCGCTGCGATGATCCTCTCTGTGACCGCATGGAGACAACGACTCACGGCCCTCGCCCAGGAGCACCTGCCCGCCGAGGCCGTCGGCGCGTGGCTGGGGCTGGTGCGTCCCGGGGTGCACCTCGTTCCGGAGGGCGACGGGGCGCCGGTGGGGCAGCTGGGTGGTGACCCGGCGCTGCCCGCCGGCGTGGAGTGGCCGACGTGGGGCGAGCGCGGGCCGCTCACGTTCGTCGCGTCGGTGGACTGCGGTGCGTTGCCGCGCGAGCTCGAAACGTTGCCGGAGGCCGGCACGTTGCTGTTCTTCTCCTTCGACGGCCGCTACGACGAGGAGGACGACGAACCCGCGTACGGCGAGGACCTCGACGGCCACCGGGTGATCTTCGTCCCGGCCGGCACGCCGGTCGCCGAGCGGGCCGCGCTCGTCGAGCACCTCGCGTACCCGCGCCGCGACCTGCACGCGCGGGTGGTGGGCTCGGCGCCGGACGTCGGTCACGTGCTGCTCGACAGCACCACCACGCCGGAGGGAGTGCCGCTGGTGAAGGCGGTCCGCCCTGGGCTGCTGGGCGAGCTCGCCTGGGCAGAAACCGAGCAGACCGCGCGGCACCAGGTCGGCGGGTACGCCACGGCGATCCAGGACGCCCCGGAGACGGAGGTCGCCGTGATGGCCCTAGGCGGCGGCTACCGCGACCCCGCCCTGGCCGGGGAAGGCGCGCGCTGGGTGCTGCTCGCCCAGTTCGACAGCGACGACGAGGCCGACATGATGTGGGGCGACGTCGGCACGATCTACTGGGTCATCCGGTCCGACGACCTCGCGGCGGGGAGGTTCGACGCGGCCCGGTTCACGATGCAGTGCACCTGAGCCGCGAACGCGGGGGCGCGCGTCTGGCACGATCCACCCCATGGGGTGGCAGCGGAGGCTCACGGCGGTGCTCGTCGCGGTGCTCGTGGCGGGGCTCACGGCCGCCTGTGGGCCGAGCTTCGAGGGCCTGCGCCTGCGGATCGCGACCGGCGCGGTCGGCGGCGTGTACAACGACCTCGCCCGGCCGCTCGCCGACGCGTGGGCCAAGGACCTGGGCATCACCCGGCCGGAGGTCCTGGCGACGCAGGGCTCGCGCGACAACCTCAACCGCGTGCTCTCCGGGAGCGCCGACGTCGCGTTCGTGGCGGCCGACCTCGCCGCCGAGTCCGCCGCGCAGCACCCAGGCCGGCTGACCGCGCTGGCGCGCATCCACGACGACTACCTGCACATCGTCGTGCGCGCCGACTCGCCCTACACGTCGGTGTCGATGCTCAAGGGCCGCCACATCGCGGTCGGCTCGCCCGAGTCCGGCGTGGAGTACATCGCCAACCGGGTGCTGGCCGTCGCCGGCCTGACCGATTCCGTGACCGTGCAGCAGCTGGGCCTCGGAGACTCCCTCAAAGCCCTCGAAAACCACCAGCTCGACGCCCTGTTCTGGTCCGGCGGCCTGCCGACCCCGCTGATCACGACGTACACGCAGAAGGTCGGCCTGCGGCTGCTCGACATGGCCAGCTTGCAGGAGGGCATGCAGGCCTACAGCCCCGTCTACAGCACCGCCACCATCCCCGGCAGCACCTACAACCAGGCCGGCCCCGTGACCACGCTCGTGGTGCCCAACTTCCTCGTCGTCCCCGCGAACATGGCTGGCGACGTCGCCGAAGCCCTCACCCGCGGCCTCTACGACGCCCGCCCCGCCCTCGCGGACGCCAACCGCGCGGCCCTGTCGATCGACGTCCACCCTGGTATCGAGACCGAGCCGCTCCCCCTGCACCCGGGCGCGCTCGCCTACTACCGCAGCCTCAAGGTCTAGGGCGCGACCCGCAGGTCCAGCTCGATCCGCAGCCCGCCGCCGTCCGGCAGGGACAGGCGCATGTCGCCGCCGGAGTGGCGGACGATCTCGCGCACGATCGCGAGCCCCAGGCCCGAGCCGGGCACGTTCTGGTGCGCGCTGCTGCGCCAGAAGCGGTCCACGGCGCGCTCCAGCTCGTCCTCGCGCAGGCCCGGCCCGTGGTCCCGCACCGCCAGGGTCACCCGGTCGCCGCCGTTCACGGCCGAAACGTGCACCGAAGTGCCCTGGCCGGTGAACTTCAGCGCGTTGTCGATCAGCGCGTCCAGGATCACCTCCAGCCCCCTCGGTGGCAGCAGCACCCGCGCGCCGTTGACGTCCGCGTCGGTTTCCAGCGCGACGTCACGCGCCGCACCCACCACGCTCCAGTCGGCGACGCGGTCGGACACCACCGCGCCGAGGTCCTCCGCCACGAGCTCACCGCCGGCCGACTCGGCGCGGGCCATCGACAGCAGCTCGTCGAGGATCTGGTTGAGCCGGCCGGCGTCCACGCGGGCGGCGTCGAGGTCGGCGGCCGCGGCGTCGTCGTCCACGTGGCCTTCGAGGTTGCCCAGCCGCAGCTTCAACGCGGTCAGCGGGTTGCGCAGCTGGTGCGACGCGTCGGCGACGAACGCCCGTTGCGCGGCCAGCGCCTCCGACACGCTCGCCGCCATCCGGTCGAAGGACCGGCCGAGTTTCCGCAGCTCAGGCGGCCCGCCGCTCTCGCCGACCGGCTCCGCCTCACGCCCGCTCACGACGGCCGCCACCAGCGCGCCCGTCGCTTCGTCGAGCCGGCGCACGGGCCGCAGCGTCCAGCGCACCACCGGGATCGCGACCAGCAGTGCGAGCCCGAACGCGACCACCGCGCCCGCCGCGAGCACGAGCCACTGCCACAGCAGCCGCGTGCGCACGTGGTCGGTCGAGGACTCCGTGACGACGACGCCGCGCACCTCACCGTCGATCAGGATCGGCTCGGCCAGCACCAGCGGGGCCGTCGACCACGGCATCAGCAGCGGACCGGGCTCCGGGTGGCGGCCGGCGAGCGCCTCGTTCACCGGCGCCGCGATGGCCGAGCGGTCGATGCGGGCCGCGTCGGTGCCGCCCAGCGAGCTGAGCACCGCGACGCCGTCCTGGTTCACCACCACGACCTTCACGCCGTAGACCTCGGTGTAGCGGCGCAGCTCCGGCTCCAGCAGCGCGGGCCGGTTGTCGATCAGCGGCCGTTGCGCGAGCGAGGCGAACCGCGCGGTGTCGGTGAGCCGGTCGAGAAAGAGGTTCTGCTGCAGGCTGCCCGCCATCGTCAGCGCCAGGGGGATACCGAGGCCGAACACGAGCAGCGCGACGAGCGTGACCACGATCCCCTGGAGGCGGACGCGCACGGCTCAGCCCCGCCCGCCGCCGAGGCGGTACCCGACCCCGCGGACGGTCTCGATCAGCGCCGGGCGCCCCAGTTTCGTGCGCAGCGTGGCCACGTGGACGTCGAGCGAACGGCTCTCCGCCGCGCCCCGATGACCCCACACCTCGGTGAGCACGTGCTCGCGCGAGCACACCGAGCCACGCGCGCCCGCGACGAGCGCGAGGACCTGGAACTCCTTGCGGGACAAGGCGATCGGCTGCCCGGCGACGAGCACCTCGTGGCGCGCGAGGTCGATGCTCACGTCGCCGACCTCGATCACCGGCGCGGGCCCGTCGGTGCGCTCGCCACGACGGCGTCGCACGGCTTCGACGCGCGCGAGCAGCTCCTCCACGTCGTAGGGCTTCACGAGGTAGTCGTCGGCGCCCGCGCGCAGCCCCTGCACCCGGTCGTCCACCTCGCCGCGCGCCGACACCACGATCACGGCGACGTCGCTGACCGCGCGGATGCGGCGGCACAGCACCACGCCGTCGACGTCGGGCAGCCCGAGGTCGAGCAGCACCACGTCCACGTCGTGCACGCGGTCCAGCACGCCGGCGCCCGAGGCCAGCCGTTGCATCTCCAGGCCGCGCCGCGTCAGCGCGGGCACGAGGGCGCCCGCGACCCGGTCGTCGTCCTCCACCAGCAGCACCCGCACCGCTCGCCTCCCCGGTGATCCAGCCCACGGTAGCGAGGAACTCTAGGGGGCACCCGCCCGCGACCACGACAGGGCACAAAGGATGACTCTCCGTCACCCTTCCGACCCGCAACGCGTGATGCCGGGATGCGCGCGTGGCTAGGCTGAGCAGCGCGGAAGGCCGCCGACCAGGTCGGACGGCGCCGGAAGTCGATACGTACTTGAAACCCTAAGTATTGCTCAAGCCGCCTTTACAAAGGGTCCGACGGGAGTAGGTTTCCGCCATCGACGGGGGATCCGGTCCCGCGGATGCCGGTGGTGAAGGAGCTCTGGAGGCCAAGATGACCGCGGAGGTGGCGGCGCCGATGATCAAGGCGACCGCCGTGAACAAGTTCTTCGGCGACCTGCACGTGCTGAAGGAGATCAACCTCGAGGTGCCTCGCGGCCAGGTCGTGGTGGTGCTCGGGCCGTCCGGGTCCGGCAAGTCGACGTTGTGCCGCGCCATCAACCGGCTGGAGCCCATCAACGACGGCGAGATCGCCGTCGACGGAGTGCCCCTGCCGGCCGAGGGCAAGGCGCTCGCGGCGCTGCGCGCGGACGTCGGCATGGTCTTCCAGTCGTTCAACCTGTTCGCGCACAAGACGATCCTCGAGAACGTGATGCTCGCGCCGGTGAAGGTCCGCAAGGTCTCCTCCGCCGACGCCCGCAAGACCGCCATGGAGCTGCTGGAGCGGGTCGGCATCGCGAACCAGGCGGACAAGTACCCGGCCCAGCTCTCGGGCGGCCAGCAGCAGCGCGTGGCCATCGCCCGGGCGCTCGCGATGCGCCCCAAGGTGATGCTGTTCGACGAGCCGACCTCGGCACTGGACCCGGAGATGGTCCAGGAGGTGCTCGACGTGATGACCGGCCTGGCCAAGGACGGCATGACCATGCTCGTGGTCACCCACGAAATGGGCTTCGCCCGCCGGGCAGCCGATCGGGTGATCTTCATGGCCGACGGCGAGATCGTCGAGGACACCAAGCCGGACGAGTTCTTCACCCAGCCGAAGAGCGACCGGGCGAAGGACTTCCTCGGCAAGATCCTCACCCACTGACGATTACCGGATTTCCCCGGCACCTGCCGTACCCGGTGGCCGCACCGGCCATACCGACGACAGATACAGGAGACACGTTATGAGGATCCGCACCCTCGCGGCAGGGCTGCTCGCCGGCGGCCTGCTGCTGACCGCTTGCGGCAAGGAAGGCACGCCCGCGGCCCCCGGTGGCGACGCCAGCGGCACGAACACCGCCGCCCTGCCGACCTACACCGTGGCGCAGAACGTCGACCTCCCGGGCTCGGCCACGTTCGCCAAGATCAAGTCGGCCGGCACGGTCACCGTCGGCGTCAAGGACGACCAGCCGGGCCTCGGCCTGAAGGACCCGACCACCGGCAAGTTCGAAGGCTTCGACATCGAGATCGCCCGGATGATCGCCGCCGGACTGGGCGTCAGCCCGGACAAGATCAAGTTCACCACGGTCGACTCCGCCGCGCGTGAACAGGCCATCTCCAACGGCCAGGTCGACTACTACGTCGGCACCTACACGATCACCGACAAGCGCAAGACCCAGGTTTCGTTCGCCGGCCCGTACTTCCAGGCCGGTCAGGACCTGCTGGTGCGCAAGGACGACACGTCGATCACCGGCCCGGAGACGTTGAAGGGCAAGAAGGTCTGCTCGGTGACGGGGTCGACCCCGATCCAGCGCGTGCGTGACCAGGGCCTGACGGAGCCCGGCAACATCGTCGAGTTCCAGAAGTACTCGCAGTGCGTGGACAAGCTGAGCACCAAGGAGGTCGACGCCGTCACCACCGACGACGCGATCCTCAAGGGCTTCGCCGCCCAGGACCCCGACTCGTTCAAGGTCGTCGGCAAGCCGTTCTCGCAGGAGCCCTACGGCATCGGCCTGAACAAGGACGACAAGGTGCTACGCACGAAGATGGACGACCTGCTGCAGGCCAGCCTCGACGACGGCACCTGGCAGAAGATCTACGACGCCACTCTCGGCAAGTCCAACGCGACCGCGACGAAGCCGACGATCCAGCGCTACTGATCCAGCTCGGCGGCCGGTGGACGGAGTCTCCGTCCGCCGGCCGCTCCACGTAAACTTCCGTCCCACGGACGCGGGGAAGGCTCCATGGACGTCCTGCTCGACAATCTGGACCTGTTCGGTCCGTTCTTCCTTCGCACGATCGAACTGTTCCTGATCGCCGGCGTCGGCAGCCTGGTGTTCGGCACGATCCTGGCGATGCTGCGGGTGAGCCCGGTCCCGGTGCTCCGGTCGATCGGCACGGTCTACGTCACCGTCGTGCGCAACACACCGCTCACGCTGGTGTTCGCGTTCTTCGTGTTCGCCTACCCGCGGCTCGGCATCGTCGACCTCGACTACTTCACCTACGCGGTGATCGCGCTGACGGTGTACACGTCGGCGTTCATCTGCGAGGTCGTGCGCTCGGGCATCAACACCGTGCCGGTCGGCCAGGCCGAGGCGGCCCGCGCGCTCGGCCTCACGTTCGGCCAGATCCTCGGCCAGATCGTGTTGCCGCAGTCGCTGCGCTCGGTCGTCCCGCCGCTGATCAGCACCCTGATCGCGCTGCTCAAGAACAGCACGATCGCCAGCGGGTTCTCGGTCGCCGAAGCGGGCGCGATCCGCCAGTACATCTCCGAGCGCGGCGACAGCCAGCTGGTCGCCCTCCTCTGGGTGGCGCTCGGTTTCATCATCCTGGTCGCCGTGCTGTCCCTGGTTCAGCGCAGCCTGGAGAAGCGCTGGAGTGTGGCCCGATGAGCAGCGTCCTGTTCGACCTTCCCGGCCCGAAGTCGCGGGTCCGGCACCGGATCTACGCGGTGATCGGCATCCTCGCGGTCGTCGCCCTGATCGCGTTCGTGGTCTACAAGTTCTACGAGAGCGGCCAGTTCACCGCGCAGAAGTGGGCCTGGCTGCAGTACTCGCAGGTGCAGGCGGACCTCGCCAACGCCGTGCTGGCCACGCTCGAAGCGTTCGCCCTCGGTGCGGTGTTCGCCCTGATCTTCGGCGCGGTGTTCGCGGCCGGCCGGCTGTCCGAACGCGCGTGGCTCCGCGGGATCTCCACGTTCATCGTGGAGTTCTTCCGCGCGATCCCACTGCTGATCCTGATGTTCCTCTTCTACTACGGTCTGCCGGCAGTGGGCGTCGAGACCTCACCGCTGTTCGCCGTGGTGCTGGGCTTGACGCTGTACAACGGTTCGGTGCTCGCGGAGGTGTTCCGCGCCGGCATCAACTCGCTGCCGAAGGGCCAGTCGGAAGCGGCGTACGCGCTGGGCATGCGCAAGACGCAGGTCATGTTCACGGTGCTGCTGCCGCAGGCGATCCGGGCGATGCTGCCGACGATCATCAGCCAGCTCGTGGTGCTGCTCAAGGACACCGCGCTCGGCTTCCTGGTCACCTACCCCGAACTGCTCTACTACGCCCGCTACATCGGGTCGCAGGGCGTGTTCGGGCGGCCGATCGTGCCCTCGACCCTCGTGGCGGCCGGCATCTACATCGTGCTGTGCCTGCTGCTCACCGCCCTCGCGACGTGGGTCGAGAAGCGCAACCGGCGGAGCAAGAAGCACATCGAGACCACGGACAACAAGGCGGAGCAGGTCGTGCTCGGCAACGCCGCGGGCGCTGGTGCGTTCGGCGGCGGTGGCAACTGACGCTCCGGTCGTTCGAAAAAGGCCCCCGCACCCGCGGGGGCCTTTTTCGTGCGCTGCTCCGGATGCACCTGTCGGGTCGCCGGGCCGCGGATTAGCGTCGGGGGCACAGCCGTCAGGCAGGAGCCCGTCCGTGCCGGATCTCCCCGAACGCCACGAACTGGTCCACCACAGCCCCGTCGGCATCGCCGAGACCGCGACCGTCATGGCGGCCGCCGGTCCCGTGGCGGGACGCTGGGTGCTGGTCGTCGGCGCCGGCACGGGCTTTTACCCTCGGCAGTTCCGCGCGGCGGGCGCGTCGCGGGTCGTCGGGGTCGACGGGGACCGCTCTTTGATCGCGTATGCGCAACGGCACGAGGAACGGGATCCGGTGGGGATCTCCTGCGAGGTGCACTCACCGCTGAAGCTGCCGGTGATCGGTGACTTCGACGTGGTCACGGCTCTCGGCGTCGGCGGGCCGCTCGACGTGGTGGTCGCGAGGCTGGCGGCGAACGTCCGGCCGGGCGGGCTGCTCGTCTTCGCGCACCTGACGCCGGCCGCACTCTCCGGCGCCGTGCCGGGTTTCACCGTGACGCCGCTGGACGAGGACGCGCGGGTTTCCGTCCGCGTGGAGGCCGAACCGCCGGTGTCGTTCGAGTCGGTCGTCCGGGCACCGGAGACGGTCGAGGCGGCCCTTGCTGCTGCGGGGTTGCGCTCGATCGAGCTGCGGCCGGTGACGGTGCCGGCTGACGACGAGTCCTGGCGGCCGCTCGTCGCGAACCCGCCGTTCGCGGTGCTGACCGCGCGGCGGCCCTGAGGTTTCCGTCCCGGGATCACGCGAGGCCGCGGCCGGCCGCGCGGGTCCGTTCGTGGCGGCCGAGGACGTCGGTGCTGTCCACCCACTGGTCGATCGCCCCGATCGCGCCCGGGTGGAGCGCGGCGACAAAGCGGTCGGCGCCGAGAACGCGGTAAGGGCGGTCGTGGAAGCCGCGGGTGCGTGGGTCGATCGACTCGGTCAGCCCGAGGCGGTTGTGTTGTGCCGCAACGGTTTCGTAGGCACAGGCCAGGTGCGTTTCCCGCTCCTGCCACGAGGTGGCGGCCAGGGCGCCGGCGAGGTGTGGCGTCAGCTCCGGTGCGAGGGCCAGCCGAGCGAACGCGCTGCCGAGCCACTTCGAGTACGGCGGGTACCGGCGCGCCATCAGCAGGCACAGGCGCATGAGGTCCCGCACGAGCCGCGCGGCGACGACGGCGGACCCGAGCTCGTCGCCGACCTCGCCGCAGCGGCCGACGAATGCCTCTTCCTGGGCGATGCGCCGCCACTGCCCGGCGAGGACCTCGCGCCACACGTCGTCGGGGTACCAGGCCAGCGCGGCCCGGAGAGCGCCGAGGCGGCCGAGGCCGTCGTGAAAGACCGCGCCGCCGGTGAGCTCGGCGAGGGTCTGCGTCGGGGTGGTGAGCCAGTCGTCCCGGGACTCGGCCTCGCCGGGCAGGAAGCCCAGCCGCGCGGTGAACCAGGTGTCGACGTCGGCGATCTCCACGGCGTGGCGGACCGGGCCGTCGGCCGGGGCCATGCGCTTCGTCGGATCGCCTTCGTTGTCGGCGAAGTGGGTGGAGTAGCCCAGGAATTCGCGCGGCAGCTCGTGGGCGAGCAGGTCGTCGAGGCCGCCGGGCTCTCGGACGAACAGTTGCAGGCGCGGACCCCAGTCGTGGTCGGTGGAGCGTTCGGTGTCGAAGCCGAGGACTTCGGAGCCGGCGCCGATCAACGCGGCGGAGTACGTGAGGCCGCGGCGTTCGAGGATCGGGCGTACGGCGTCAGAGTGGAAGCGGCGGGCGAGCTCGAGACCGGGCAGGAAGTCCACGCCGGCGAGTGTGTCGCGCCCGGCCGCCGCTTCGCGAGCGGTTTTAGCCGCGCACCCGATGCCCGGCTTGCCAGACCGCGCGAATGCGACCGGCGAGATCGGCGACGTCCAAGGCGGGCCCGTCGAGCAGCACGAGGTCGGCGCGAAGCCCTGGGGCGACGCGGCCGCGGTCGTCGAGGCGCAGGAGCCGGGCCGCGTCGCTCGTGGCGGCGCGCAGAGCGCCCGCGGGGCCGAGGCGGGCGGCGGCGAGCAGCCGCAGCTCGGTCAGCAAGTCGACGTGGGGCCGCGGCGCGAGGTCCGAGCCGGCGGCGATCGGAAGGCCCGCTTCGATGGCGAGGGCGAGGGAGCGGCGGTGGGTTTCGCCGTGTTCGGCCGGAATCGGGGCGAGGGTGGGCACGAACCAGCAGCCGCGCTCACGCATCGCGGCGACGGCGTGTTCGTCGAGGAACACCCCGTGTTCGACACTGCGCACACCCGCGCGGGCGGCGGCTGTTGCGGCCGCGGCCGTGTGCGCGTGGGCCATCACGTCCCGGCCGGCGCGGCAGGCTTCGTCGGTGACGGCGTGGAGCTCTTCGTCGGTGGGGCGGACGTCGCGCCCTTCGGCCAGAGCGGCCAGCGCGCCGCCGGCACCGAGCTTCACCCAGTCGGCGCCCGCCCGCACCATGCGCCGCACGGCCGCGCGCGCCTGGTCCGGGCCGTCGAACACGGCGTCGGGCAGGGCCGGGTCGTCGATGCGATCGAGGCGGCCGGTGTCCGCGTCCCACGAGTCGCCGAGCCCACCCGTGGGCGACAGCTGGCGCAGGCTGACAAGCAGGTCGGGGCCTTCGATCCAGCCCTTGGCGAGGGCGTGCTTGAACCCGGCATCGGCACCCCAGGCGTCGCGGACGGTCGTGACACCTCTCGCTCGCAGTCGGCGCAGCGTGGCGACGGCTTCGAGGATCCGCGTGCTGCGCGGAAGTCCTTCGCGGCCGGGAAAAGCGACGTGGGCGTGCAGTCGATCAGGCCGGGGATGAGGAGACCGCCGTTGCCGTCACAGGGGTCCGGGCCGTCCACATCGGGCCCTACCGCGATGATCCACCGGCCCTCGACGAGCACGTTCGCCGCGTCGGTGGTGCCGCATTCGGGGTCGAAAACCCGGACGTTCTTGATGAGCACGCCACCGGCCTCAAGCACCGAGTTCCGCCGCAGCCAACGCGATCGTCTCCTCTGCCAACGGCAAGAGCTCCGCTTCCCGAGCAGCAGCCGCACGGGAGAGCCGCGTGACGTCGTCGACCCACCGCCGCGTGGCGGCGTCCGGTTCGCCGATCCGCGCGAAACCCCGGTCCAGTAAGCCGGTCGCATCGGCCAGGCGGCCGCGGGCGACGGCCTTGATCGCGCCGAGGGCGTTGGCCAGTGCGCTCGCCGGGCGGGACCACTCGCCGTCGCGGGCGTGCGCCGCGGGGTCGCCGGGACCGGGATCGGGAGCCGCCGAAGTCTCTCGCACCGCCAAGTCCAGGCGCCAGAACAGGGGCACCCCCGCGAAGCGGACGAACAGCAGCCGGCGTTGCGCTGAGTGGAAGAAGTCGGGCGAAGTGCGTACGGCGGCGACCGGGCGTACGCGGTCCAACACCTCCCGGACGTCGGCCAAGCAAGCGGGCACGAGCCCATCGGGGACGAGCCACTCCACGTCGATGTCGCTGAAGGCGTCGGCGGTGCCGGCGGCGAGTGAGCCTCGCAGCCGGGCCACCGACGAAGGGCACGCAGCGGTCAGCGCGGTGGCGACGGCGTCGGCCAGCTGCGCGCGCGTCACCTGCGGAAGAGCTTGTTGCCCAGCCACACGATCGGGTCGTACTTGCGGTCGGCGACCCGTTCCTTCATCGGGATCAGGGCGTTGTCGGTGATGTGGATGCCTTCCGGGCAGACCTCGCTGCAGCACTTCGTGATGTTGCAGTACCCGAGGCCGTGCTCCTCCTGTGCGGCGTCACGACGGTCGGCCACGTCGAGCGGGTGCATTTCCAGCTCGGCGATGCGCATGAGGTACCGCGGGCCCGCGAACGACTCCTTGTTCTCCTCGTGATCGCGCACCACGTGGCAGGTGTTCTGGCACAGGAAGCACTCGATGCACTTGCGGAACTCCTGCGAGCGCTCGACGTCCACCTGCTGCATCCGGTACTCCCCCGGCTTCAGGTCCGGGGGCGGCGTGAACGACGGGATCTCGCGGGCCTTGGTGTAGTTGAAGGACACGTCCGTCACGAGGTCGCGGATCACGGGGAACGTGCGCATCGGCGTGACGGTGATGACCTCGTCCTCGGTGAACGTCGACATGCGCGTCATGCACATCAGGCGCGGTTTGCCGTTCACCTCGGCCGAGCAGGAGCCGCACTTGCCCGCCTTGCAGTTCCAGCGCACGGCGAGGTCGGAGGCCTGCGTGGCCTGCAAGCGGTGGATGATGTCGAGGACGACCTCGCCCTCGTTCACCTCCACCTTGAAGTCCTGCAGCTCGCCGCCGGTCTCGTCGCCGCGCCACACCCGGAAACTGGCCTTGTAGCTCACGCGTTCCTCCCGGAGTGGTTCTCCAGCTCGGCGTCGGTGAAGTACTTGCCGAGCTCGTCGAGCTCGAACAGCTCGAGCAGGTCCTCCCGGAGCGGGATCTGCTCCTTCTCCACCACGTCGACGTCCGGTACCACGGGATTGTCCCCCGCATTCGCCGAACACACCAGCAGCTTGTGCCGCCAATCGGCGTCCATGCTGGGGTAGTCGTCGCGCGTGTGGCCGCCACGGCTTTCGGTGCGCAGCAGCGCGGCGCGGGCGACGCACTCGCTCACCAGCAGCATGTTGCGCAGGTCCACGGCGAGGTGCCAGCCGGGGTTGAACTGCCGGTGGCCCTCCACGGTCACCTGCGCCATCCGCTGCCGGATCTCGCCGAGCTTCTCCAGCGCCTGGCGGATCTCGCCCGCCTTGCGGATGATGCCGACGAGGTCGTTCATCGACTGCTGCAGCTCGGTGTGCAGCGTGTACGGGTTCTCGGCCACGCCCTGAGCGGGCGGGTCGAACGGCGCCAGCGCCATCTTCGCGGCGGCGTCCACATCGGACTCCGCCACGGCCGGGCGCGCGTCGCCGAGCCCGTCCACATAGGACGCCGCGCCGAGACCCGCACGGCGGCCGAACACCAGCAGGTCGGACAGCGAGTTGCCGCCGAGGCGGTTGGAGCCGTGCATGCCACCGGAGCACTCCCCCGCCGCGAACAGGCCGGGCACGCTCGCCGCGCCCGTGTCCGGGTCGACCTCGATGCCGCCCATCACGTAGTGGCAGGTGGGCCCGACCTCCATGGCCTCCTTGGTGATGTCGACGTCGGCCAGCTCCTTGAACTGGTGGTACATCGACGGCAGCCGGCGGCGGATCTCCTCGGCAGGCAGGCGGCTCGCGATGTCGAGGTAGACGCCACCGTGCGGGGAGCCGCGGCCCTCCTTGACCTCGGAGTTGATGGCGCGGGCCACCTCGTCGCGCGGCAGCAGGTCGGGCGTGCGGCGGTTGTTGTCGGCGTCGGCGTACCAGCGGTCGGCCTCGTCCTCGCTGTCCGCGTACTGGCCCTTGAACACGTCGGGCACATACTCGAACATGAACCGCTTGTCCTCGGAGTTCTTGAGCACACCGCCGTCGCCGCGCACGCCCTCGGTGACGAGGATGCCCTTCACGCTCGGCGGCCAGACCATCCCCGTGGGGTGGAACTGCACGAACTCCATGTTGATCAGCTTCGCGCCCGCGCGCAGGGCCAGCGCGTGGCCGTCGCCGGTGTACTCCCACGAGTTCGACGTGACCTTGAACGACTTGCCGATACCGCCCGTCGCGAGCACCACGGCGGGCGCGTCGAACAGGATGAACCGCCCGCTCTCACGCCAGTAGCCGAACGCGCCGGCGATCTTGCCGTCGCTCAGGAGCAGCTCCGTGACGGTGCACTCGGCGAAGACCTTGATCCGCGCCTCGTAGTCGCCGTACTTCGCGAAATCCTCCTGCTGCAGCGAAACGATCTTCTGCTGCATCGTGCGGATCAGCTCGAGCCCCGTGCGGTCACCGACGTGCGCGAGGCGCGGGTAGGTGTGGCCGCCGAAGTTGCGCTGGCTGATGCGCCCGTCGGCCGTGCGGTCGAACAGCGCGCCGTAGGTCTCCAGCTCCCAGACGCGGTCCGGGGCCTCCTTCGCGTGCAGCTCGGCCATGCGCCAGTTGTTGAGGAACTTGCCGCCGCGCATGGTGTCGCGGAAGTGCACCTGCCAGTTGTCGTTCGGGTTCGCGTTGCCCATCGACGCCGCGCAGCCGCCCTCGGCCATCACGGTGTGAGCCTTGCCGAACAGGGACTTGCACACCACGGCGACGCTGAAACCGCGTTCGCGGGCCTCGATCACCGCGCGCAGACCGGCGCCGCCGGCACCGATCACCACCACGTCGTAGCTGTGCCGTTCGACCTCGGTCATGAATAGAGCCACCTCGGAGCTTGGACGCCGTTGTCTTACTACTGCCGGAGAGAGGGTGCCGACGCTAGCCGACGAAACGCAGATCCACGATGGCTCCGCTCGACACGAGCATCACGTAGAGGTCGGTCAGCACCAGCGTGCCGAGCGTGGTCCACGCGAGCTGCATGTGCCGGGTGTTGAGCTTCGAGACCTGCGTCCAGACCCAGTACCGGACGGGATGTTTCGAGAAGTGCTTCAGCCTGCCGCCGGTGACGTGCCGGCACGAGTGACAGGAGAGCGTGTACGCCCAGAGCAGCACCACGTTCGCGACGATGATGATGTTGCCCAGCCCGAAGCCGAACCCGCTGGGGCTCTGGAACGCGACCACGGCGTCGTAGGTGTTCACCAGCGACACGATCACCGCGACGTAGAAGAAGTAGCGGTGCACGTTCTGGATGATCAGCGGCAGCTTCGTCTCGCCGGTGTACTTCCCGTGCGGCTCGGCCACGGCGCACGCGGGCGGCGAGAACCAGACCGAGCGGTAGTACGCCTTGCGGTAGTAGTAGCAGGTCAGGCGGAAGCCGAGCAGGAACGGCAGGACCAGCGCCCCGAGCGGGATCCAGCTCGGGAAGTCGCCGAACCAGTGCCCGAAGTGGCTCGAGCCTTCGACGCAGGAAGTGGACACGCACGGCGAGTAGAACGGCGTCAGGTAGTGGTAGTCGGGCACCCAGTACGCGGTGCGCACGAAGGCGCGAACGGTCGCGTAGACGATGAAGGTCGCCAGCCCCAGCACGGTGAGCAGGGGTTGCAGCCACCACCGGTCGGTGCGCAACGTCCGGTCGGCCAGAAGCGCCCGCCCCGGGGAGCGGACGCCGGCGCCGGCCCGGCTGACGTCGTTGTCAGCGGGGGCGCTCACCGCTGGTCGCGCTTGTAGCCGCCAACGCCCTCGTCATCGGCGCCTTGCCACAACGCCGGATCGTAAGGAGTGTCCGGGACGGGCACGCGGTCCACGGGTTTCGCCTGCGCCGGCACGGCGTGCGGGTGGCCGTCCAGCTCCGCGGTGTCGATGTCGAGGCGCTCGACATCGTTGGCCAGCCGGCGCACCGCCGACGCGTCGCCGTACCGAGAGCGCAGGGCGCCCACGCACTGCCGCAACTGGCCGATGGTGCGCCGCAGTTCGGCGAGCTCTGTGGTGGACATCGGGAGCCTCCCTGTTCGGTGGGGCTGACAGGAACCGGGTGACGATCACTTTCGCCACGTACGACTCTGCCTCGCGTTGTGCTATGTGACAAGTAGCACATTCCCTAGCGTATTGCCTCTTGACCTTGGGAGTCGACCCCTCCCGGGGCGTGTCGTGGCGGACCGGCCGTGGGGGTGCTGGTCAGGCGGTGGATGCGAGGCGGGTTTCAGTCCGGACACGGCTGCGACGGAGGTGTCAGAGCGGTATCAGGGCCGTGTCAGCCGGTGCCGCCAGAGTGGTCCCCAAGACCACCACGAAAGGAAGTCCCATGAGCCAGACGGTGTCCGTCCCGCAGGGGTTGCCGATGGAGCGCGACGCGGGACCGTTCGATCCGCCGCGGGAGATCACGCGGTTGCGGGAGGCGCGGCCGGTCAGTCCGATGCTCTTCCCGGACGGGCACGAGGGCTGGCTGGTCACCGGGTACGACGAGGTGCGGCAGCTGCTGGCCGACACGCGCTTCAGCTCGCGGCAGGACCTGGGGGTCATGCACGTGCCCTACGAGACGCCCGGGATGCCGCCCGCCACGGAGCCGTCGCCGCAGGTGCCCGGGTTGTTCATCGCGATGGATCCGCCGGACCACACGCGGCTGCGGCGCAAGCTGACGGGCGCGTTCACCGTGAAGCGGATGAAGCAGCTGGAGGACCACATCGCCGAGGTCGTGGAGCGGCAGCTGGACGCGATGGCGCGGCTGACGCCGACGGTGGACCTCGTGAAGGAGTTCGCGTTGCCGGTGCCGTCGCTGGTGATCTGCGAGCTGCTGGGGGTGCCGTACGAGGACCGGGCCGACTTCCAGGCCAACTCCGCGAAGTTCCTGGTCAAGGAGCAGGAGCTCGAGGAGAAGATGGCGGCCTACGGTGCGCTGACCACGTACCTCGGCACTCTGGTGGCGGGAAAGCGCGAGAACCCGGGCGAGGACATCCTGTCCGACCTGGCCCGGCAGGAGGACCTCAGCATCGAGGAGCTCACCGGCATCGCGTTCCTGCTGCTGCTCGCCGGCCACGAGACCACGGCGAACATGCTGGCGCTCGGCACGTTCGCGCTGCTGGAACACCCCGAGCAGCTGGCCGAGCTGCGCGCCGACCCGGAGCTGCTGCCCGGGGCCGTCGAGGAGCTCATGCGGTACCTGTCGGTGGTCGACATCAACTTCCGCTACGCCACCGAAGACCTCGAGCTCGGCGGCGAGACGATCCCGGCCGGTTCGACCGTCGTCGTCTCGACGCTGGCCGCCAACCACGACCCGCGGCGCTTCGAGAACCCGGACACGCTGGACATCCGCCGCAACTCGCGCGGCCAGCTGGCGTTCGGCCACGGCGTGCACCAGTGCCTCGGCCAGCAGCTGGCCCGCATCGAGATGCGCGCCGGGTTCGCGGCGCTGCTGCGGCGCTTCCCGACCCTGGAGCTCGCGATCCCCGCTGACCAGGTGAAACTCCGGACGGACATGAACATCTACGGCGTCCACGAGCTGCCCGTCACCTGGACGACCACGGCCCCGTGAGCCCGGAACGAGCGAGCCGCACCCGACACGCGGGTGCGGCTCGCTGTTTGCCGGGATTTACTGAATCGATTTTGATAACCCGCCCGACACCGGCTACCGTGGTGGCCGTCACGTTCCTGAGACGCCAGTGCTGCCGTCCCGCGGACCCCACCACGCAGGACCCCACCACGAAGTGAGCCGGGAGCCGGACATGAGCAGCACACCCGACCCGGCGGTGCACCCCGTCGTCGCCGAGGTCACCGCCCGCATCGTCGAACGCAGCGCCGAAACGCGCGCCGCCCACCTCGCCCGCAGCGCCGCCGCCCACGAAGAAGGCCCGGTGCGCCGCGGTCTCGCGTGCAGCAACCTCGCGCACGGGTTCGCCGCGATGGACGGCGTGGACAAGGCGGCGCTGCGCGAGCTGCGCGCGCCGGGCGTGGCGATCGTGTCGTCCTACAACGACCTGCTGTCGGCCCACCAGCCGATGCAGGAGTACCCCTCGTGGCTGAAGAAGTCGGTGCGCGCGGCAGGCGGCGTCGCGCAGTTCGCGGGTGGCGTGCCCGCGATGTGCGACGGGGTCACGCAGGGCCGGCCGGGCATGGAGCTGTCGCTGTTCAGCCGCGAGGTGATCGCGATGGCGACGGCGATCGCACTGTCCCACGACCTGTTCGACGCGTCGCTGCTGCTGGGCGTGTGCGACAAGATCGTGCCCGGGCTGCTGATCGGCGCGCTGTCGTTCGGGCACCTGCCGGCGATCCTGGTGCCGGCCGGGCCGATGAACTCCGGCTTGCCCAACAAGGAAAAGGCCCGCGTGCGCCAGCTCTACGCCGAGGGTCTCGCGACGCGCGAAGACCTGCTCGACGCGGAAGCGGCGTCGTACCACTCGGCCGGCACGTGCACCTTCTACGGCACGGCCAACTCGAACCAGATGGTCGTCGAGGTGATGGGCCTGCACCTGCCGGGTGCGAGCTTCGTGCCGCCCAACACGCCGCTGCGCCAAGCGTTGACGGAGGAGGCCGGGCGGCGCGTGGTCGAGCTGTCGCGTGGCGCGTCCTACACGCCGGTTTCCCGGGTGCTGGACGAAAAAGCGTTCGTGAACGGCATCATCGCGCTGCTCGCCACGGGTGGTTCGACCAACCACACGATGCACCTCGTGGCGATCGCCGCGGCGGCGGGCATCCAGCTGACGTGGGACGACTTCTCGGACCTGTCTGCCGTCGTGCCGCTGCTGGCGCGCGTGTACCCGAACGGCAGCGCGGACATCAACCACTTCCACGCCGCCGGCGGCATCCAGTTCCTGGTCGGCACGCTGCTCGACGCCGGGTTCCTGCACGAGGACGTGCACACCGTCGCCGGGTTCGGGCTGCGCCGCTACACGCAGGAGCCGATCCTGTCCGACGGCGAGCTGGTTTGGCGCGACGTGCCCACCCGCAGCCTCGACGAAGACGTGCTGCGCCCAGTGTGGCGGCCGTTCGCGCCGGACGGCGGGCTGCGCATGGTCGCCGGCAATCTCGGCCGGGCCGTGACGAAGGTGTCGGCGGTGGCGCCGGAGCACCGCGTGGTGCAGGCGCCGGCGCGGGTGTTCACGTCGCAGGAGGCGTTCGCGGTCGCGTTCGAGGCCGGTGAGCTGGACCGTGACGTCGTGGTGGTGCTGCGGCAGCAGGGGCCGCAGGCCAACGGCATGCCGGAGCTGCACGGCCTCACGCCGGCGCTGGGTGTGCTGATGGACCGTGGTTTCCAGGTCGCGCTGCTCACCGACGGGCGCATGTCGGGCGCGTCGGGCAAGATCCCGGCGGCCATCCAGGTCACGCCGGAGGCCGCGGTGGGCGGGCCGATCGCCCGCATCGCCGACGGTGACGTCGTCCGCTTCGACGCCCGCTCCGGCACGCTCGACGTGCTGGTCGACGCCGACGAGTTCGCGCACCGTGATCTTCTGGACGCTCCGCCGTCGTTCGTGGAAGGCACCGGCCGGGAGCTGTTCGGCGCGCTGCGCCGCGCAGTGGGTCCCGCCGACCAGGGCGCGAGCGTCTTCGGCCCGCTGACGGCCGAGCTGGACCTGCTCCGCGGCGCGCCCGCCGGGCGGGGCACACTCGGACTGCCGTTGCACACCTTGGAAACCCAGGAGGTCGGTCAGTGACCACCGGTCCGGACCTGCTCGCCCTTTCGCCCGTGATGCCCGTGGTCGTGATCGACGACGTCGACGACGCCGTGCCCACCGCGCGCGCGTTGCTCGCCGGCGGGATCGGGGTGATCGAGCTGACGCTGCGGACGCCCGTGGCCCTCGCTGCGATCGAGCGCGTGGCCGCGGAGGTGCCGGACATCGTCGTGGGCGCGGGCACAGTGACGTCGCCGGCGCAGGCCGCGCAGGCCGCCGATATGGGCGCGAAGTTCCTGGTGACGCCCGGCTGCACCGACGCCGTGCTCGACGCCTGCTTCGCCACCGGGCTGCCGTTCCTGCCGGGCGCCGCGACGGTGTCCGAGGCGATGCGCCTGGCCGAACGTGGCCTGACGGCTCTGAAGTTCTTCCCGGCGGAAGCCAGCGGCGGGGTGGCTTACCTGAAGTCGCTGACGGGACCGCTGCCGGACCTGCGCTTCTGCCCGACCGGCGGGATCACCGTGGACTCGGCGCCGTCGTACCTGGCGCTGCCGAACGTCGGCTGCATCGGCGGTTCTTGGCTGACGCCGGCGAAGCTGTTGGCGGCCAAGGACTTCGGGACGGTCGAGAAGCTGGCCGCCGAGGCCGCCGCGCTGCGCAGCTGAACCGCCTTGCTCTGCCGTTCCCCGTGCGGGGTGGGGAACGGCAGGGCCGCAGTGCTTCGCCGCAGCCGTTCCTCACCGCGGCCGTTCCTCACCGCAGCCGTGCCTCACCGCAGCCGTTCCTCACCGCAGCCGTTCCTCACCGCAGCCGTGCCTCACCGCAGCCGTAGGTCGTCGCAGCCGCGCCTCGCCGCGACCAGGCCTCGCCGCGACCGTGCTTCATCGCGACCATGCTTCATTGCGGCCGTGCTTCGCCGCGGTCGTGCGCCTGGCGAACCGCCGGGTCGTTCGAAGTTCGGCTTCCGGGAACGGGTTTCGCGGCGCCGGGTGGCGAGATCAGTCGATGGTGGCGTCGTCCAGGAGGCTGGATTCGGCGCCGAACTCGCGGAGCTCGTCGCGGATGACGGTGTAGGCGAGGCCCTGCGGGTAGCCCTTGCGGCCGAGGAAGCCGAGGAGGCGGCGGATGGCCGTCTGCTCGTCGACGTTGCCGAGGGACCCCAGGCGTTTGCGAACGAGCTCACGGGCCCGCTGTTCCTCCGCCTCGCGGTCGACCTCGCCGGCGGCCTGGGTGGCGATCTCGTCGTCGACGCCTTTGCGGCGCAGCTCGGCGACGAGCGCCGTGCGAGAGAGGCCCTGACCGGCGTGCCGGGCTTTGACCCACATCTCGGCGAACTCGGCGTCGTTGACGAGGCCGGCGCGGTCGAGCTTGCCGAGCAGGGTTTCGGTGGTGTCGTCGTCGAAACCCTTGCGCCGCAACGTCTGCCGCAGCTCCTCGACAGTTCGCGGCCGCGCCGCCAGGAGATCGAAGCAGATCTCCTTGGCTTTCTTGGCCCGCTCCTCCGGCGGCAGCTCCGCCGGCTCCACCTTCGGCGCCCTCGCCACTACGCCCTTCCTCCCTCACGCACCCTCTGCACCTCCGCCCCGCCGAGCCCTCTCCGCCCGACGACGCGCCACCACTCCCCCACCCACGGGCCGACCCGGCCACGCGGGCGAACTCACCTCACCAACGCAACTACGCCAGGTTCTGCAAACTTGCCTAGCGAGGCTTGGTGCGGGTTCGCACCCCACAAGACACCGACGAGAGAAACCGGCGAGCGCCCTCAACGAGCACGCCACACCCATCCCTCCCCGGCGACTTCACCTCACCAACGCAACCCCGCCGGGGGTCCAGGGGGCTTGCCCCCTGGCGGGGGTGTGGGGGTTCGACCCCCACAAGACACCACGGAAGGGGATCGGCGAGCGCTCACCGCGAACGCACCCCACCCCTCCCCTTCCCGATCAGAAGTCGACCGGCGCCGGAACCGCAGCTTCGACGACCTCGGCGTCGACCTGCGGGCCGATGCCCAGCTTCTCCTTGATGCGCTTCTCGATCTCGTTGGCGATGTCCGGGTTGTCGCGCAGGAACTTCCGCGCGTTTTCCTTGCCCTGGCCGAGCTGGTCGCCCTCGTAGGTGTACCAGGCGCCGGACTTGCGCAGGATGCCCTGGTCGACGCCCATGTCGATGAGCGAACCCTCGCGGGAGACGCCGACGCCGTAGAGGATGTCGAACTCGGCCTGCTTGAAGGGCGGGGCCATCTTGTTCTTCACGACCTTGACGCGGGTGCGGTTGCCGACCGGCTCGCCGCCGTCCTTGAGGGTCTCGATGCGGCGCACGTCGAGGCGGATCGAGGCGTAGAACTTCAGCGCCTTACCACCGGTCGTGGTCTCCGGGGACCCGAACATGACGCCGATCTTCTCGCGCAGCTGGTTGATGAAGATCGCGGTGGTGCCGGAGTTGTTCATCGCACCTGTCATCTTGCGCAGCGCCTGGCTCATCAGCCGGGCCTGGAGGCCGACGTGCGAGTCGCCCATTTCGCCCTCGATCTCGGCGCGCGGCACGAGCGCGGCGACGGAGTCGATGACCAGGATGTCGAGCGCGCCGGAGCGGATCAGCATGTCCGCGATCTCCAGCGCCTGCTCACCGGTGTCCGGCTGGGAGACCAGCAGCGCGTCGGTGTCCACGCCGAGCTTCTTGGCGTACTCCGGGTCCAGCGCGTGCTCCGCGTCGATGAACGCCGCGATGCCGCCGTTCTTCTGCGCGTTGGCCACCGCGTGCAGGGCGACCGTGGTCTTACCGGAGGACTCCGGGCCGTACACCTCGATGACGCGGCCGCGGGGCAGCCCGCCGATGCCGAGTGCGACGTCGAGGGCGATCGCGCCGGTCGGGATCACGGCGATGGGCGCGCGGCCCTCTTCGCCGAGGCGCATCACCGAGCCCTTGCCGTACTGCTTGTCGATCTGCGCAAGGGCAAGTTCGAGCGCCTTGTCCTTGTCGGGTGCTGCTGGCATTGGGGTCCACCTCGCTGGTTGGCCTGTGTGGCTTGTTCGGTTGTCCAGATCAAGCTCTGTCCGGTCCGACGCTACGGGGAGGGACCGACAATTCCCGGCACGGCGACCGATCTGTGGATCGCCGGCCCCCGGTGTGCACAACACTGTAGACGAACAGGTGTTCGAGGATTGTGGCGACACGCCCGTCCGCTAGGATTTTTCGCCCTTCCGAGCTCCCCTTCCCCGGGACGAACCAGTGAACCGCAGGTCAGCGCCGTTCCGGCGGGATGTCGAAGGCTTCGCACACCTCACGCCAGATCTGCTTCGCCGGGATCCCCGCCGCCAGAGCCTGGTCGACGGTCCTCCCCCCGAGCCCGCTGAGCACGTGGTCCTGGGCCAGGACCTCGGCCCGTCCGGGGCCGAACTCGTCCGCCATGAGCCGCCGGAACACCGTGATACGCATCGGCCGAATGCTAACTCGCGACCTTCCCGGCGGCGCGAACGGCCCGTTCGCGCCGCGGCAGCGAACGAAAACTTCTCACTCGCCGGGCTGCACGCTCTGCTCGAAGTAGTCCGCCAGCGTCCCCGGGGTCGGTGCGGCGCCCTGACCTGCGGAATTGACCTGGTAGATGAACCCGGCGAGCGGCCGGTCGGACACCGTGAACACCAGCACCGCCGCGTTCTGCCCGGCCGCTGACGAGTAGTGGCCCTCCAGTCCGTTGCCCTTCCACGCGGCCTCCACGCGGTCGCCGCCGGCGGAGGCGAGCAGCCCGTCCGTGTACTGCTTCAGCACCGCGGCCGAGGTGCCCTGCACGTACGTCACCTGCGAGCCCGCGCGGCCCGGTGCCGCGCACGTCGAGGTGGCGCCGAGGCTCTGCGCGGGCGCGGCGGGGCCGTTGCCCATGCCTGGATGGCAGCCGCCGGTGTCGGCGATCTTCCCCGCGAGCTGGCGCAGGCACCCGGTGAGGCCCTGGGCGTCGGCCGGCCCGGGCGTGCGGCACTGGTCCGCGGTGTAGGTCTGCACCGACGAGGACGACGTCAGGAACACCGTGAGCCCCGCGGCGAGGACCACGACCACCGCCACCGCGACGCCTATCCACAGCTTCGTCCGGCTCTTCTTCGCCGGCGCGGCGGCAGCGGTGGCCGGCGAATACGTCGGGAAGTTCGACGGCGCCGGCCCCGCCGGGAAAGACGGCTGCGCGTACCCGGCCGGAGGCTGCTGCGGGGGCGGCGGCGGATACCCGCCCGGCGCGTACGCGGGCGCACCCACCGCGACCTGGCCTTCCACGTTCTGCGTCCGCATCGACAGCCCGTCGCGCGCCACGTGCTGCGCGCCGAGCGCCACGGCCGTTTCCGGCTGGTCGAGGCTCGCGGGCACCACGCCGATCTTCTCCGCGATCATCGAGCCGACCAGCGGCAGCCGGCTCGACCCGCCGACCAGGTAGATGCCCGCGAGGCGGTCCGGCGTGAGCCCGGCCGTCCGCAGTGTGCGCGCGAGCAGCTCCACGCTGCGCAGCATCGCCGGGCGCACCAGGCCTTCGAGCTCGCCGCGCGTGACCAGCACGTCCTTGAACGGCTCCGGCATCGGCACCTCGGTCTGCGGGTGCCGTGACAGCGCCTCCTTGGCCGCCTTCACGTCCTCCTGCAACGCGCGCCGCGTGCGCCGGTCCGCGGTGGACTCCGGCCGCAGAAGGCGTTGCCAGCGCTGGGGATCCGAGTGCGAGACCTCACGCCCCACGTGCACCATCAGCGCCTGGTCGACGTCGAGGCCACCGAGGTCGGGCAGGCCGTCTTCGGCGAGCACGACGTAGCCGTTCTGCGTCGCGCCGACCACGGCCACGTCGAACGTGCCCGCGCCCAGGTCGTACACCGCGAGCGCCTGACCGGGCGCGAGGCCCTTGCCCGGGAACGACGCGAAGTGCGCGGCCGCGGCGACGGGTTCGGGCACCAGGACCACGCTCGCGCCGATGCCCGCGAGCCGGGCCGAGGACAGCAGGACGTTGCGGCGCACCGGCCCCCACTGCGCGGGGTGCGTGAGGCGGACCTCGTCGGGCTGCTCGCCGCCGAGCTGGCGGGTCGTCTCGTCGAGCACGCGGCGCAGGATCGCGGCGAGGGCTTCGTTGACGGGCACGACGTCGGTGCCCAGCAGCAGCGTCTGCTCGTCGATGCGGCGTTTCGGGTTGGGCTCGAACCGGGTGGGGTCCAGGCGCGCGCGGCGCTCGGCGTCGCGGCCCACCATGATCGTGCCGTCCTCGCCGGCGAAGATCGCCGAGGGCATGTTGGCCGACCCGTCCACCTCGACGACCCGCGGCGGCCTGCCGTACGCCGAAAGGACGGCGACCGTGTTGGACGTCCCCAGGTCCACCGACAGGATCCGCACTTCCACTCCCCCTGTGTTTTCTGCCCCGGCTCCGCCGGGGCGTGCGAGATCGCCTCTGAGCCAGCTTCGGGATTGTACGGTCGGATCGGCCCGGGGGCCGATCGCACCGCACAATCCCGAAGCCGGCGCGATCTCGCTGGTGGGTCGCCTGGAGAGGACGACCGGGCGGAGGGGTTGGGGCGAGTGGTCATGGACGTGACGCAGTGCACGTCCGGATCGCCCGGTCGGGTGGTCGGCGGCGCCGTGACCTGGTCTTTCGCCGCGAAGGGACCGTTCGCGACAGCGGGAATCGGAAACTGTCGGGGGTGCCGCGCATCATGGAGGACGTGGCAGCAGACGTCCTCGACCTCTTCTCCCCCGCGACCCGCACGTGGTTCGAGGGGGCGTTCGCCGCGCCGACCGCGGCGCAGGAAGGGGCCTGGCGGGCCGCGCACGCCGGGCAGCACGCCCTGGTCGTGGCGCCCACCGGGTCCGGCAAGACGCTGTCCGCGTTCCTGTGGGCGCTCGACCGGCTGTCGGTGGAACCACCGCCGGTGGAGCCGCGCAAGCGCTGCCGGATCCTCTACGTCTCGCCGTTGAAGGCGCTGGCGGTCGACGTGCAGCGCAACCTGCGCGCGCCGCTCGCGGGGATCTCGCAGGCATCGCGGCGGCTGGGACTGCCGGTGCCGGAGATCGAGGTCGGCATGCGCACCGGCGACACCACGGCGGCCGAGCGCCGGTCGTTCGGCAAGACCCCGCCCGACGTGCTGGTGACCACGCCGGAGTCGCTGTTCCTCATCCTCACTTCGTCGGCGCGGGAGTCGCTCGCGGGTGTGGAGACGGTGATCGTCGACGAGGTCCACGCCGTGGCGGGCGGCAAGCGGGGCGCACACCTGGCGGTGTCCCTGGAGCGGCTCGATGCGCTGCTGCCGAAGCCCGCGCAGCGGATCGGACTGTCGGCCACCGTGCGGCCGGTCGACGAGGTGAGCTCCTTCCTCGCCGGCGGGCGGCCGGTCACGGTGGTGCAGCCGAAGCTCGCGAAGACCATCGAGGTCCGCGTCGAGGTGCCGGTGGAGGACATGGCGAACCTCGACGGGCCGGCGCCGTCGCCGATGGAGCGGCTGGAGAACCTCACGTCGTTGTCGCAGCTGCCTTCCGAGGGCGGCATCGGCACGCAGGAGGAGATCGCGGGCGCCGAGGTGAAGCGGCCGTCGATCTGGCCGGCGGTCGAGGAACGGGTGCTGGAGCTGATCCAGGCGCACCGGTCGACCATCGTGTTCGCCAACTCGCGGCGGCTCACCGAACGGCTCACGGCGCGGCTCAACGAGCTGGCGGCCGAGCAGACGGAGCTGCGGGCCGGCGACGCGTTCCCCGCCGAGGCGATCGGACAGTCCGGGCTCACGACCGGTGCGGTGCCGACGATCGCGCGCGCCCACCACGGGTCGATGTCGCGGGAGCAGCGCACCCACGTGGAAGAGGAACTGAAGTCCGGGCGGCTGCCGTGCGTGGTGGCGACGTCGTCGCTGGAGCTGGGCATCGACATGGGCGCGGTCGACCTCGTGGTGCAGATCGAGGCGCCGCCCACGGTCGCGTCGGGGCTGCAGCGGGTCGGGCGCGCCGGGCACCAGGTGGGGGCTGTGTCGTCCGGGGTGATGTTCCCCAAGTTCCGCGGTGACCTGGTGTCGTGCGCGGTGGTCGCGGAGCGGATGGCCGCGGGCGCGATCGAGGCCGTGCGGTACCCGCGCAACCCGCTCGACGTGCTGGCGCAGCACGTGGTGGCGATGGTGGCGCTCGAGTCGTGGACGGTGCCGGAGATCGCGGCGCTCGTGCGGCGGGCGGCACCGTTCTCCGCGTTGCCCGACGACGCGTTGCACGCGGTGCTCGACATGCTGGCCGGGCGGTACCCGAGCGAGGAGTTCGGCGAGCTGCGGGCGCGGATCACCTGGGACCGCGTGACCGGTGAGCTGCACGGGCGGCCGGGCTCGCAGCGGCTGGCGGTCACGTCGGGCGGCACGATCCCCGACCGCGGGCTGTTCACCGTGATGACACCGGGGGCCGACGACAAACCGGGCTCGCGCGTGGGCGAGTTCGACGAGGAGATGGTGTACGAGTCGCGTGTCGGCGACACCATCCTGCTGGGCACGTCGTCGTGGCGGATCACGGACATCACCCACGACCGCGTGATCGTGGTGCCTGCGCCGGGCGAGCCCGCGCGGATGCCGTTCTGGAAGGGCGACGCGGCGGGACGGCCGCTGGAGCTGGGGCGGGCGCTGGGCGCGTTCGTGCGGGAACTGTCCACTTCGGACAGCGCGGCGGCGCGGAACCGGGCCGCGGCGGCGGGCCTCGACCAGCGGGCGTGCGACAACCTGCTGGCGTACCTGGAGGAGCAGAAGGCGGCGACGCGGCATGTGCCGAACGACCGCACGATCCTGTTGGAGCGCTACCGCGACGAGCTGGGCGACTGGCGGATCGTGGTGCACTCGCCGTTCGGGGCGCAGGTCAATGCTCCGTGGGCGCTGGCGATCGCCGCGCGTTTGCGGGAGAACCGGGGTGTCGACGCGCAGGTGGCGCACTCCGACGACGGCATCGTGCTGCGGCTGCCCGACGCGCTCGACGCCGAGGGCGGCGAGGTCACCATCGGCGCCGACGACGTGCTGCTGGACCCGGAGGAGGTCGAGCAGCTGATCGTCGCAGAGGTCGGTGGGTCGGCGGTGTTCGCCGCACGGTTCCGCGAGTGCGCGGCGCGGTCGCTGCTGCTGCCGCGGCGCGACCCGCGGCGCCGGACGCCGTTGTGGCAGCAGCGGCAGCGGGCGTCACAGCTGCTGTCGGTGGCGGCGAAGTACGAGCGCTTCCCCGTGGTGCTGGAGGCGATGCGGGAGGTCCTGCAGGACGTCTACGACGTGGGCGGGCTGCGGGAGCTGATGGCCGACGTCCGGGCGCGGCGCGTGCGGCTGGTGGAGGTGGAGACGCCGGCGGCGTCGCCGTTCGCGCGGAGCCTGCTGTTCGGGTACGTCGGGATGTTCCTGTACGAGACCGACGCGCCGCTGGCCGAGCGGCGGGCGGCCGCGTTGTCGCTGGACTCCGGGTTGCTGGCCGAGCTGCTCGGCACGGAGGCGATCCGGGAGCTGCTGGATCCCGACGCCGTGCGCGAGGTGGAGCGGTCGCTGCAGCGGCTGGATCCGGAGCGGCACGCGCGTTCGGCGGAGGACGCGGCCGACCTGTTGCGGTTCCTCGGTGATCTGTCCACTGTGGAGGCTCTGGAACGGGGGATCCAGCCGGAGTGGCTGGAGGAGCTGGAAGCCGCGCGGCGGGCGATCCGGGTGCGGATCGCGGGCGAGGAACGGTTCCTGGCGATCGAGGACGCCGGGCGGGTGCGCGACGCGCTGGGGGTCGCGCTGCCGGTGGGGGTGCCCGAGGCGTTCACGGAACCGGTGGAGGACCCGCTGGGCGACCTGCTCGGGCGGTACGCGCGGATCCGCGCACCGTTCCCGGCTTCGGCGGCGGCCGCGCGGTTCGGGCTCGGCCCGGCGGTGGTCACGGGCGTGCTGGAGCGGCTGACCGGGCAGGGGCGGCTGGTCCGGGGTGAACTGAGCCCGGTCGGGCACCCGGACACCCACGGCGTGGGGCTCGAATACTGCGACGCGGCGGTGCTGCGGCGGCTGCGAAGGGCGTCGCTGGCGAAGCTGCGGGCGGAGGTCGAGCCCGTGGAGCCGGCGGCGCTGGGCCGGTTCCTGCCGTCGTGGCACGGGATCGGCGCGCGGGTGCGCTCGGCGCCGACGGCGGACGACGTGCTGTCGGTGGTCGAGCAGCTGGCGGGTGCGCCGTTGCCGGCGAGTGCCGTGGAGTCGCTGATCCTGCCGAGCCGGCTGCCGGGCTACTCCCCCGGCCTGCTCGACGAGCTCACCACGGCGGGCGAGGTCACGTGGGCGGGCTGCGGCGCGCTGTCCGGCGGGGACGGATGGCTGGCGCTCGCGCCGACGGACGTGGCCGACCTGTTGCTGCCGGAGGTCGAGGAGAACGCGCCGTCGAGCCCGGTGCACGAGGCTCTGCTGTCCACTTTGGAAGGTGGCGCACTGTTCTTCCGGCAGCTGGTGGACCGGGTTTCGCCGCAGCTGGAGTCGCCGCCGAACGACGGTGACATCGCGGGTGCGCTGTGGGATCTGGTGTGGGCCGGGCTGGTCACGGGCGACACGCTGGCACCGCTGCGCGCGCAGGTCGCGGGCCACGGCGCGCACAAACCTCGGCGGCAGGCTCCGCGCGGCCGGTACGCGCGGCTGCGGGCGGGGCGCCCGGCGATGCCGTCGCGCACCGGTCCGCCGACGGTCGCGGGACGCTGGGCCCTCACGCCGGCGCGGGAGACCGATCCGACGCGCCGGGCCCACGCGCGCACGGAGGCGTTCCTCGAACGGCACGGCGTGCTCACGCGCGGCGCCCTCGACACCGAACGGGTCACGGGCGGTTTTTCCGGGATTTACAAGGTGCTGCGCGGCATGGAGGACTCGGGGCAGGTCGTGCGCGGCTACGTGGTGGAGGGCCTCGGCGCGGCGCAGTTCGCGGCGAAGGGCGCGGTCGACCGCCTACGTGCCTTGTCGGGCCCCGCGCCCGGCACGGACGGCTGGTCCGGCTCTCCGGCCCGGGCCGGCAGCGACCGCGCGGTGGTCCTGGCCGCCGCCGACCCCGCCCAGCCCTACGGCGCGGCCCTGCCCTGGCCCGCCGCCACCGGCGACACGAAACACCGCCCCGCGCGCAAGGCCGGCGCCCTCGCGGTCCTCGTCGACGGCGTCCCCGCCCTCTACGTCGAACGCGGCGGCCGCTCCCTGCTGAGCTTCACCGAGGACCGCGCCCCCCTCCAAGCCGCGGCCGCGGGCCTCTCCACCGCCGTCCGCGAGGGCTGGCTGGGCCAACTGGCCGTCCAACGCGCCGACGGCGAACAAGCCCTCACCTCCGAACTCGCCGACGTCCTCCGCGAGGCCGGCTTCCGCGCAACCCCGAAGGGACTGCGATTGCGGGCCTGAGCGCCGCGGAGTGCCAGCGCGGCGGGCCCGGCCGCCGCAGAGTTCCCGGGCTGACGCCAAGGACCGCTGCTACACACCCGCCCGCCGCCGATCCGAAACAGCGGCGCGGCCCGCGGTCGCACTCCTGAACACCGCGGGCCCGCGCGACGGCGAAGAAAGGCCGGTGCCGGTTTGACCATCTCGGTCGACCGACGACACCGAAGCGCCAGCGGCCGCCGCCCAGATGCCACGGACTCCGGCCGTGCTCCCGAGCGCTGCGGAGTAGGCACTGAACGGAGGATCTGCGACTGAGCACCCGACCGCCGCAAGTCAGAGCGACGGCGACGAACCGCCGATGCCGGAAGGGCGGCCGGCTGCTCGCCCAGGTACCACGGGCGCCGGTGCGCTCGTGACTGCCACGGATGGGAGCCGAGGCCGAAGGCTCGGTGAGTGTGGAGCTCGCCGCCGCAGGGGTGGTTGTGGCTGGGTGGCCGCCGCGAGCGGTGGAGGGCGGCGAGGGGCGGTGGCGGCCCGGCGCAGCGCGAAGGCAGGGCGGGAGGACTGCGGCTGCGCAGCCGACCGCTGTGGGTCGTGGCCGACGGCGGAAGTCGTGCGCGGCCTGGGCGGGGTCGGCGAGGAGCTGCGGCGGGTGCGCGGCTGAGCGATGAAGAGTTCCGGGATCCGTCGAAGGACCTCGGACCGAGGGGCTGACCAGCCGTGGATGCCGGGTGGGGTGGGACGGGGTCGAGAGCGGAAGCGGTGCTCGGCCGGGGCCGGGCCGGCGAGAAGGGGCGCCGGGTGCGCGGCTAAGCGATGAAGAGTTCCGGGATCCGTCGAAGGGCTCCGGACCGAGGGGCTGACCAGCCGTGAGTGCCGGGTGGGGCTGGGTCGAGAGCGGAAGCGGTGCTCGGCCGGGGCCGGGCCGGCGAGAAGGGGCGCCGGGTGCGCGGCTAAGCGATGAAGAGTTCCGGGATCCGTCGA